>NZ_LR698963.1:671171-671903 GCF_902381725.1 Dermabacter jinjuensis
GACAAGGACACTGGTGAGATCACGGTTACCATCCCTGGGGATGCGAAGCCGGGTGACAAGATCACCGTTCCGGTTGAGGTGACTTACCCGGATGGTTCGAAGGACAACGTTGACGTCACCGTCACGGTTGAGAAGGACGCGACTCCGGTGACGCAGCGCGTTACGTTTGGCGTGAAGGTTGACGGCAGTATTGTCGAGTCTGATGGTGACAACACGACGGCCGAGGAGCTTCCGGAGTCTGTGCGTGACGTTGTTGTCACTCTGACGGCGGAAGACGGAACCGAGTTCAAGTCCAACGACAACGGTGAAACCTGGCGTGGTGCCAAGGGCTCCCCGGTTGTTCAGAACTTTGGTCTTGCAGATATTCCAGCGGGCACCTACAAGGTATCCGTTTCCGGTCTCGATGACGTCAACAAGGACAACCTGAAGCTCAAGGAAGACAGCCAGCTTCGTGACGGTGCAACTGTTGAGATCACCGGTAACACGGGCAACCTGTTCGTAGAGCTCGAAGCGGTTGATAGCAAGAAGTACGAGCCTGCTTATGAGGACAAGCTGGTTGTTCCTGGCAAGGAGACCAAGTCGTCCCCGTCGTTCACTGGCAAGGACGGTAAGGACGTCAAGGCTCCTGAGGGTTCGGAGTTCAAGATCACTGACGGCTTCACTGCTCCTGAGGGCTATGAGGTCAAGATTGATGAGAACACCGGTGAGATCACGGTGACGTTCCCGGACGGC
>NZ_LR698963.1:678212-678734 GCF_902381725.1 Dermabacter jinjuensis
GACAGCAACCCGAAGGTTCCGAACGCGAACGATCACTTCGAGCCTGGCTACGAAGATGGTTCGGGTAAGCCGGGTAGCGACGTTAAGATCGATGCTCCGAAGTTCACCGACAAGGACGGTAAGGACACTAAGGCTCCTGAGGGCACGAAGTTCACCCCTGGTGAGAACGTGCCTGATGGTGTGAAGATTGACGAGAACACTGGTGAGATCACCGTTAGCATCCCTGAGGATGCTAAGCCTGGTGACAAGATCACTGTTCCGGTTGTTGTGACTTACCCGGATGGCACGAAGGACACCGTTGACGTCACCGTCACGGTGACTGATAAGGATGCCGGCCTGTACGAGCCTGCGTATGAGGGCAAATTGGTTGTTCCTGGTGAGGAGACCAAGTCGTCCCCGTCGTTCACTGGCAAGGACGATAAGGACGTCAAGGCTCCTGAGGGTTCGAAGTTCAAGATCACTGACGGCTTCACTGCTCCTGAGGGCTATGAGGTCAAGATTGATGAGAACACCGGTGAGATC
>NZ_LR698963.1:679204-770797 GCF_902381725.1 Dermabacter jinjuensis
TCCTGGTGGTGTGACCATCGACAAGGACACTGGTGAGATCACGGTTACCATCCCTGGGGATGCGAAGCCGGGTGACAAGATCACCGTTCCGGTTGTGGTGACTTACCCGGATGGTTCGAAGGACACCGTTGACGTCACCGTCACGGTTGAAGAACCTGAGGCTCCTGCTGAGAAGCCGGACTGGAATGACGACAAGGGTCAGCCTGGCGACAAGGTCGAGATTCCGAACACCGGTGGCCCCGTTGAAGACGGCACCACCGTTGAGACGGAAGGCCCCGGCAAGGCTGAGATCGATGAGGACGGCAAGATCACTGTCGACATCGATAAGGATGCCAAGCCCGGTGACAAGGTTGTTGTCATTGTCAAGGACAAGGACGGCAACGAGATCGACCGTGTGGTCGTCGAGGTTGAGAAGCCTGCAGACAAGCCGGCCGAAAAGCCGGACTGGAAGGACAACAGCGGTAAGCCTGGCGAGAACGTTGTGATCCCGAACGAGGGTGGCAAGGTTCCGGAGGGCTCGACCGTTGAGACCGAAGGCCCCGGTAAGGCTGAGATCGATGAGGACGGCAACCTGGTTGTCGACATCAACGATGACGCTAAGCCCGGTGACAAGGTCACTGTTGTCGTCAAGGACAAGGACGGCAAGGTAATCGATACGGTCACGGTGACTGTTGAGAAGCCTGAGGCTCCTGCGGAACAGCCCGCGCCCGGAGGCAACGACAACGGCACTGCTCAGCCGAAGCCTGGCACTTCGAACGGCAACGGCCCTGTGAAGAGGGTGCCGCTGCCCAGGACCGGTGCTGAGGTTGCAGGTGTGGCTGGTGCTGCGGCTGCTCTCATCGCAGCAGGCCTGGGCCTCGTGTTCTCGCGCCGCCGCCGCGAAGGCGAAGAGAACTGATCGCCTAACCGGTAATAGACCGGCATAACTAGTGAGGGTGAGATCGCATCGCGATCTCACCCTCACTAATCATTAACACGAAGAAAACCGACCACCCATAGCCACCACCGAAACGCGCGGGTACTCCGGAGAGCGCAGCCCAGTCAGGTGCTGAAGCTGCGGACAGCGACCAGAAGCATTCCCTGGAAGGTCGCCATAATCGAGCCCATTGCCGGCACGAGGATTCACCCACGAACGCAGCTGAAGTGAAGAAAGCGTCGGAGCCTCGCAGGGTGGTGCGCCCCGACGCGCACCGGGCCGGCCGCTCGTCGAGACCGAACGACACCTCCTAGAATGATCGGAGCCCGGTCACTACTGCGAGGAGGGAAAGCATGAATGCACCAAGCGTGCTGTTCGTGTGCGTGAAAAACGGCGGCAAGAGCCAAATGGCAGCAGCACTCATGCGTCACCATGCACACGGTGCGATCGAGGTGCATTCAGCGGGTACGAAGCCGGGAACGGCGCTCAATGAAGCTTCTCGCGCAAGCGTGGCAACCGTCGGAGGAAATTTTGACGGGGAATTCCCGAAGCCGATCGACCCAAACATCCTGCGCACCGCAAACCGCACCATCATTGTGGGTGGAGACGCGCACGTCGAACCGATCGAAGGAATGCGCGGCACTATTGAAAAATGGGATATCGACGAACCATCCCTGCGCGGAGTCGAAGGGGAGGAGCGCATGGCTCTTATCCGCGACGATATTGACCGACGCGTGCAGGCCCTGCTTGCAGAGCTGACCGCAAGCGCCGAGTAAGCGAAAGGACAATTGTGCAGGATACTGCCGCACCTCGGCTGTCCATTCTTGACCGCCTTTTGCCGCTTTTCATCCTTGTGGCGATGGGCGTGGGAATTGCGCTGAGCGTATGGGTTCCGCAAACCGCGGAAGTGCTCAACCACGTAAAAATTAGCGACATTTCGCTGCCGATCGCTCTCGGCCTCCTCGTCATGATGTACCCGCCTTTGGCGAAGGTGCGGTTTGAAAAAGCGAGGGAAATCGTGCGCGACAGGCGGCTCATGATCCTCTCGCTGCTTCTCAACTGGATCCTGGGTCCACTCCTGATGTTCACCCTCGCGTGGGTGTTTCTGCCGAATGAGCCAGAGCTAAGAACCGGTCTTGTGATCGTGGGTCTCGCGCGCTGTATCGCCATGGTGCTTGTGTGGAGCGATCTTTCGTGCGCGGACCGTGAAGCAACGGCCGTTCTCGTGGCGATCAATTCCGTGTTCCAGCTCCTCATGTTCTCGGTGCTCGGCTGGTTTTACCTGCAGGTCCTCCCGGGATGGCTGGGGCTTGATACCACCAGTGTGCACTTCTCCTTCGCGGCGATCGCGAAAAGCGTGCTCATTTTCCTCGGCATCCCGCTCGCCCTCGGCGTGCTTTCACGCATCCTCGGTGAGCGATACAAAGGCCGGGAATGGTTCGAGAATTCCTTTCTCCCAAAGGTCTCGCCACTCGCAATGATCGGGTTGCTCTACACGATCGTGGTGCTGTTTTGCCTCCAGGGCCGGCAGATCCTGCAGCACCCCTGGAGCGTCGCAAGTGTTGCCTTGCCACTGCTCGCCTATTTCGTGCTCATGTTTGGAATCTCGCTTATCGTCGCCCGCGCTTCGGGAATGAACTATGCGCAGAGTGCCTCCACAGCTTTCACCGCTGCCGGAAACAATTTTGAGCTCGCGATCGCCGTGACAATCGGAACTTTCGGGGCGGCATCGTCCGAGGCTCTCGCGGGCACGATCGGGCCGATGGTGGAGATTCCCGTGCTGGTTGCGCTCGTGTACGTGATGCGCGCCGTGGGGCCCCGCCTCTTCCCGGGGGATCCGACGCTACCGCGCGTCACGCACGGCGCCTGATCTGCGAGCCATGAGCGGTGGCGCGAGCCGGGTAGGGCTTCGACCGGCTACTCAAGGTGTTGCGCAGTCGATGTCGTGGACCTGACGGCCGAAGGGCCTCACCTCAAGACTGAGGCAAGACCCTTCGAGAAATTAGCGCCGCTAGCGTCTAAGCGGGGGCTGGTGCTGACGTATCGGTGTCGAGAGCCTTCTCCGCCTCTTCCTCACGCGCATAACGTTTACGGTGACTGAGCCAGGTGCTGAAGCCGAGAACAGCAATCAGAAGTACGCCCCATACGAAGTTGGAGGCGAAGGCTGAACCTGACCAGGAGCCAAGGACCATGTTGATACCGGTTTGGAGTTCTTGCATGGCGATCGCTCCGATGGCGATCATCCACAGACGGCCGGCGCCGCCGTAGGGGTCCATACCGGCGATCACGGCAATCAAGATGGCTTGCATGAGGTAGGAGCTGGCGAACGACACGTTCGCTGCGTTGGTTGACGCGAACATGAGAAGTCCCGCGATCGAAGCAAGCACCCCTGAGGAGGCATAGACCACGAGGATCGTGCGGTCCACGGGGATGCGGGCGAAGCGTGCCACCTTGTTTGATTCACCGATCGTGTACATGTGGAAACCGAAGCGGGTTTTCAACGTCACGAGGGTGAAACCGGCAAGCAGCAGCAGGAAGATCACGAATGACATGGGCATGAGCGCCACTGTTGTTGTTGCGATAATCCCCGCGTTCCCGCTTCCGTACACGGTCGCGCCTTTCGTGAGACCCGTGCTGATGCCGAGGTACACGCTCATGGTGCCGAGCGTGATAGGGATCGGGTGCACGCGCAGCGTGGCGATAAGGAACCCGTTGATCGCACCTGCAGCGGCTCCGACGACGAGGGCGGCGATACTGGCGAGGACAGTCGCCAGCGTCGAGCCCATTGACGGCAGGAGGGCCTCGCCTACGAGCGCGGCAGTGATCGCAGCCGTATTTGCTACTGCCACAACTGACAGGTCAATGCCGCCAATAAGGAAGGTGATCCCGATGCAGATCGCGAGCATCCCCAGCGGCGCGATCTGTCCCATCATGCTCTGCATGTTGAGAATCGTCGGGAAGGTGTGTGGCGCCATGATGCTGAGCGACACTGCGAGTACAACGACGAGTGCGATGAGAGTCCACACTTGGGCGCGAGGCCCGAGACGAGCGTCGTTCATTCTGTCACCACCATTCCTCGCCGGCGTTCAACACGGCGGTCGCGAATTGCCGGCACGCACACTCCGAAGAGCAAGAACGCACCGATGAAAAGGTCTTGCCACGCCGCGGGAATTCCAACGAGCACGAGGCTCGAGCCTACGACGGTGATGAGGAGGACGCCGAGCATCGTGCCGAGAACGCTGCCGCGACCTCCCGTGACTGCGGCACCACCGAGAACCACGGCGGCAAGTACCGTCATCTCCAGCCCCGTGAATGTCGAAGGGTCCGCGGCGCGGTTCATGGCGGCATAGAACAGGCCTGCCAATCCCGCGGTGGCACCCGACACGATGAACGCGGAGGTGCGAATGAGGTTGACCTTAACCCCCATGCGCTTTGCCGCCTCTTCATCGTCACCGATCGCGTAGATATAGCGGCCCCACCACAGACGGTGCAGCAAGAACGCAAGCACGACCGCGAGCACGATGAGAATGAGGACACTCGCGTGGAGCGAAACCGTGCGCCCAGCACTTTGCGTGGTGAAGAGCTGGGCGCGCGCGAAATCAGACATTTGCGCGGGCAGGCTGCGGATTCGTTCGGTTCCGACGAACGCCAAAAGCCCGCCTCGGTACAGGGTGAGCGTGCCGATCGTGACGATCATCGAGGGGAGCTTGAGCCACGCGACAAGGACGCCGTTGATGAGACCGAGGATGGCCCCGATGAGAACGGCGAGGGCGATTGCCACGAGGAATGTGCCCTGAAAGTCGATGGCTTGAAGTGTCACCGTCGTCAGGTACATGGATGACACAGCGATCGCTGAGACCGACACGTCGATGCCGCCGGTGAGCAGCACCAGAAGAACCCCAAGCGCCATGATTCCAACGACAACTGCGGATCGGCCGATGCCGAAAAGATGCGCGGCAGAGAGGAACGTGGGGTTTCCGAGAGCAAACACGATGCATGTCACCACGATGACGATGCCGAGGAGCAGTTCACGCTTAGCGAGCAGGGTTGCGAGCCACGACCTGTCTGGTGACTGCGTTGCCTGAGTTTCAGCCACAGAACTCATACCTGACTCCTTTGACCATTGATATCGATGATGTTTTCCTCGGTGAGCTCGGTAGCCTCCGCTTGTTTCACGATCTTGCCCTGCACCACGAAGGCGATTTCGTCGCACAGGCTCATGAGCTCCGCAGGTTCATCGGATACGAGAAGAACGGCGGTTCCCTCATCAGCAACCGACCGGATGAGATCGTGAATGTCGGCGCGAGAACCCACATCGACACCTACGGTCGGATTATTGATGATGACGACTTTGGGCCGTGGCGCGAGAGTGCGGGCAAGCAGCACTCGCTGTTGGTTACCACCGGAGAGCGACGAGGCTGGTGCGCTCACGCTCGGGGCTTTGATGCGCAATCGCGAACGCCACTCTTTCGCACTCGCCATGATTGAGCGCGCAGAGATGAGACCGCTTTTTCCACGCACGTTGTGCAGGTTGTTGACAGTCATGTTGTCGGCGATCGACCAGTCGAGGAAGAGCCCTTCAGTGAGCCTGTCGTCGGGCACGTATTGGATCTCCTTCTTTGAGCGAAGATCCTTCGTTGGCTTGCCGTTGAGCTCAATAGTGCCTTTATCGCAGCTGATGAGACCGGCGAGGGCGAGGCCAATCTCGATCTTTCCGCAGCCGACGAGTCCTGAAAGCCCGAGGATCCTGCCGGGGTGAAGCTCGAGATTAATATCGTGGAACTCGTGGCCAAGGCTTATCCCTCGAGCTGCCACAATCGGTTGTTCGGCGCGCTCCCATGCGCTCTCGCGGCGCTCATTGAGAACGTCGGTTCCCGTCATGAGTTTCGAAATACGTTCCAGATCGTAATCAGCCGCGGGGCCTGTTGCGATGAGGTTGCCGTCGCGGATTACCGTAACGTCATCAGCAATCTCGACTACCTCGCGCAGCTTGTGCGAAATGAAGATGAAGCTCATGCCTTGCGTCGCGAGGTGACGCACAGTTTCGAGGAAGGAGTCGATCTCATCTTGGGTCAGAGCCGCAGTGGGCTCGTCCATGAGGATGATGCGGCCGTCCGCAGAAACGGCGCGGGCAATTGCAACGAGCTGACGTTCAGCCGTCGAAAGGTCGCCGAGACGCGTGTTCGGCGAAATGGTCATCCCGAGCGTGGCCAGTGCTTTTTTCGCGCGTGCGCGGGCTTCGCGAGAGGGAACAATTCCGACGGGGGCTTTCGATCCGTCGAAACTGATGTTCTCAGCGACGGTCATGTTCGGGAAAAGGGCGAAATCCTGGTAGATCACGCGAACGCCGTGAGCCAAAGCATCGCGCGGGGTGACGGACTCGATGACGTTGCCTTCGAGTTCGATCGTTCCTGAATCCGGGGAGTAGGCCCCCGCAATAATTTTGGTCAGGGTGGACTTTCCGGATCCGTTTTCACCGACGAGCGCGTGCACGGTTCCCTGGCGCAGGGTGAGTGAAACGTCGTTGAGGGCCTTGACGGTTCCGAACGTTTTTGAGATGCCGCTGACGCGAACGGCAGCCTCACCGTTCGCGTCAGTAGCGTGTACGGGTTTAGTAGTCATAGTCGCCGGCGTTGTCCTTGGTCACGTTGATCCAGGCATTGTCGCCGTACACGACCTTGTCTTCGATGGTGATCTTGCCGTAACCGTCGATGCCGAGGTCAGTGCCTTCTTCAACTTTCTTGTCGTCGAGGAGAAGCTTGGCGATGGCGTTTTGAGCCCACGCAGCGTGGCCCGGATCCCAGAACTGGATCACGTCGATCGCGCCACTTTCAAGAAGGTCTTTGGTGTCCTTCGGGGTGGATGTACCAACCACGGCGATTTTGTCCTGAAGTCCTGCCTCATCTACTGCCTGGCCCACGCCAACGACGTCAGTCGAGGCGGAACCCTGCACACCTGCGAGGTTCGGGTGAGCCGAAAGGAGCTCTTGCATGGCCTCGTAGGCCTTTTGGGAATCGTCGCTTGTTTCGACGAAATCGCCAACCTGCTTCATCTCCGGGAAGTTCTTCTCCTGGTACTCCTTGGCGGCGTTGACCCACTCCATGTGCGTGGTGGAGGAGAGCGAGCCCACCATGATCGCGTATTCGCCCTTGTTGCCCATCTTTTCCGCGAGGAGCTTCATGAGGTTGATGCCGTAATCAGCGTTCTTGAACGCTTCAACGTCATAGTCAGCGTTTTTGATGGACGGAGCTTCGTGGGTCACGACCTTAATGCCAGCGTCCATTGCCTTCTTGAGCGTTTGCTCGACAGCATCGGGCTGGAAAGGCGTCACGCAAATCGCAGCGACCTTCGAGGCGATGAGGTCTTCAAGAACCTTAACCTGTGCCGCGGCATCGGCTTCGGATGAACCCTGGTAGTAGGCGTTTTCGCTCGTTTTCTTGGCGTATTCCTTGACGCCTTCTTCCATGCGGTTGAACCACGCGATACCGGTGAGTTTGGGAACGGTGACCATGGCGCCGGCGGCATTGCCACCGCCCTCACCGCCGCTCGTTCCGCCCTGGGTGGTTCCACACGCGGCGAGGGAGGGGATTGCGAGGATACCGAGCGATGCGAAAAGCATGGCGCGGCGACTTGGGGCGAATTCAGCGTTCATTGTTTTCTCCTTTGAAAATGGTGGGGATCAGGAAAGGGGGTTAGTTGTCGTGGACTGTTGCGGCAAGGGCTTCGAGGAAACGCAATGCCGCAACCTGGCCTGGATCTTTATGGCCGATGGAGCGCTCGCCTACCCAGGCGGCACGGCCGCGTCGCGAGGGTAGGGAGGCAGACTTTTCAACGACATCACGCGCGAGGCTAACGGCCTGGTCAACGCGCTCCTGGAGCGTCTGGCCCGCGGAGTCTTCGAAACTGTGCAGCACTGCATCGAGAACGTCGAGGACTGTCTTGTCACCGATGTCGGCACCGCCGCGCTCTGCGATGCGCGAGATAAGGGCCGAGAGGGCAACAACGGGTGTATCGCCCTCTTCATCATCTTTGGCGACTGCCGTGGCAGCAGCGAGTGTTCCTCCGCCGAGAAGCGCCGCAAAGGTCGAGGGGTTCGCGGAGGCGAAGGCCGTTCCTGCGGTGCGGAGGACTTCGTGTACTGCCGCATTTTCGGGAAGCGCGGTCAGAGCTTCGTGAACGGCGCGTGCGCCGGAGGATACGGTGATACCAAGGTCACCGTCGCCGAGTGCGGCATCGAGTTCGCGAAGCTCCTCCGCATGGGAAGGCAGCGTCGCTGTGACGCCGAGAAGGAGCTCTCGTGCGGGACCGGGATTATCGACCGTCGTGATGTCGCGTGCAGTGGTCGCGCGCGCGACGGGCACATCCTTTGCTTGTGCTTCCGTAGGCTCCGCGTGAGCACCGTGGGCCGAGCCGGCGGCTTGCTCGAAGAAGGGAGAATCGGCGGGAGCCGAGAGAAGTTCGGATAGCTCATCGTCGAGGTGGCACAGTGAAACGGAGGCGCCCGCCATTTCGAGGCTTGTGGCGTACTCGCCGATGTAGACGTGGGTGAGGCGTGCGCCGCGCTCGGTGATGGTCGCGTGGAGACGGCGATAAATCACGTAGAGCTCTTCGAGCGGAGTTGCGCCGAGTCCGTTGACCAGCACGGCAAGTTCGTCCCCTTCGCCCACGGGAAGCTCGCGAAGCAGCTCCGTGGTGAAGCGGTCGGTAATTTCGTCGGCGGTTTCGAGGGGACCGCGGTGCTGGCCAGGTTCACCGTGGATGCCGATTCCAATTTCCATTTCGCCTTCGTCGAGGGTGAAGGTGGGTTCACCGGCGGCCGGCAAGATTGTGGGGGAGAGGCCGACGCCCATTGTGCGTGTACGGTCGCATGTGCGTTGGGCGATCTCGGCAACCTGGTCGAGATTGTCGCCGCGTTCGGCAGCGGCACCCGCGGTTTTGTAGGCGAAGAAGAGACCCGCGACGCCGCGGCGGGTTTCGGCGCGCTCGGGCGGCGCGGAGAGGAGATCGTCGGTCCCGAGTACGGTGCGCGTGCGAATCCCGTCGCCTTCACACATGTCGGCCGCGAGGTCGAACGTGTATACGTCGCCGCCGTAGTTGCCGTAGAGGTAGAGCACGCCGGCGCCGTCGTCACTTGCCACGGTTGCGGCATGGATCTGCTCTGGCGAGGGCGAGGAAAAGACATTGCCGACGGCAACGCCCGAGGCGAGGCCCTGCCCGACGTAGCCGAGGAAGAGGGGGAGGTGGCCGGAGCCGCCGCCCGTGACGATGCCGACCTTGCCGCCCGTGCCCGCATCTGTGCGAACGATCGCACGGCGGTTGGGGTCGGCTGCCCGGAGCTTGTCGCCGTGGGCGAGCAGGATGCCGTCGATGACCTCATCGACGAAGTTCTCGGGTGAGTTGATGATCTTTCGCATGTCGGCTCCTTTGCCTTGTGGTGTGGGCGCGGTTAGTGGGTGGAGTTGGCCTGGATTTCTCGCAAGCTGTGCATGAGGGAGCGTTGGTCAATCCCGAAGGTGTCGTGAATTGCACGGTAGTGGGTGTAGATCTCGTTGTAGGCCTCGTGGGCGGTGGGGTTGGGTCGGTAAACGGTCGCGATCGCTGACTCGGCTTTGCCGGCGCTCTCCCAGGTCAGTTCACCTGCGGCGATGGCACCGTGGAGGGCCGCACCCAGGGCGGAGGTGTTCGCGGAGGACGACACCTCGACCGGCATTCCGATGACGTCGGCCAGGATCTGCATGAGCAGGGGGCTCTTGGCGGGGATTCCGCCGCACACGATGAAGCGGTCGATCGGAACCTCGGCCTCTTCGAATGCTTCGAGGATGATCCGCTGCCCGAAGGCCGCACCTTCGAGGAGCGCGCGGTAAATGTGGTAGTCGCGCGTGTCGAGGGTGAGTCCGACGATAGCCCCGGAGAGGTTCGAGTCAATGAGCGTGGAGCGGTTGCCGTTCATCCAATCCAGGACGATGAGGCCAGAGCCGCCGGGTTGAAGCGCCTTGGCTTTCGACTCAAGGACTTCGAAGGTGGAGGTCGCTGAAATGGAGGCGAGGTCGGCGATGTCGGCCGAGGTCATGTTGCGGGCGAACCACCCGAAGGTGTCCCCGAAGCCCGCTTGGCCCGCTTCGTAAGCCCAGTGGTTGGGCAGGATGCCGTTCTTGACGACTCCCTGGATTCCCCGCGGGGTGCGGTGCTCTTTGGAAACGACGAGGTTGCACACGCTCGTGCCCATGACGGCGACCATGGTTCCGGGCTGGGCGGCGCCAGCACCGAGGAAGGCGGCATGCGCATCGATGTTGCCGGCGGCAACGGTGACGTGAGTGTCGAGCCCGAGCCGCGTGGCCCACTCAGAGGTGAGCGTCCCAGCGCTTTCGCCCGGGGTGAGGAATTCGTGCCCCAGTTTGTCGAGAACGCCCGCGAAGCCGGGTTCGAGCGAATTGAGGAACTCGGGGGAGGGGTAACCCCCCGCTTCTTCGCGGTAGTTGCCTTTGAAGCCTGCGACGGACGCTCCGCGCACCTCCGTGCCCACGAGCGTCGAGACGATCCAATCCTCTTGCTCGATGATGCGCGAGGTAGCGTCGTACACCTCTCGATCGTCGCGGAGGGTTTGCAGGGCTTTCGGGAGCACCCATTCGGATGAAAGGCGCCCTCCGTATTGCGGCAGGAAGAGGCCGCCTTCGGCTTCGGCGGCACGGTTGATTTCTTCGGCGTGGCTTTGCGCGGCGTGATGCTTCCATAGCCGCGCGTAGGCCAGTGGGTGTTTCTTCCAGCGCGGGGAGCGCGGGAGCGGAACGAGATCGTCGTCTGTCAGCACGATCGTGCAGGCGGTGGTGTCAACACCGAGGCCAACGATCTGCTCAGGATCCACGCCGCTTCGGTCGACAACGGCGCGCACGACCTTTTCGAGGGCGACGAGGTAATCGTCGGGATCCTGCAGTGCGGTGTTGGGGGCGAGCTTTTCCCCCGAGGCGGCGAGCGTTTCGGTCATCACGCCGTGTTCGTAGAGGTGGGTCGCGGTTTCGATTTCCGCGCGATCGGCAAGCCGCACCAAGACTGAACGTGCGGATTCGGTTCCGAAGTCGACGCCAATCGCGTATGTGCTGCTTTCTGCCATGTCACTCCTCTTCGAGTGGGTGTGTGCGAGGGCCTCGGGCGGGTGGCCCGCTGCCCCAGCGTGACGTATGCTCAAATGAGCGCTCTAGGCCGCTCACATGAGCACACTAGCCCTTAGTGTGACCCATGTCAATCACGGTAAAGTGCGTGGAGCAGGCCAGGCGCCTGACCAGACCAGGACGTTTGAGGAGAGAGGCACCGATGGATGCCGAGTTGCCCGAGCCGCAATTGATTGCGTCTCTCGCGCGCCGCCACTACCTCGAAGACGTCTCCAAGGTGCAGCTCGCCAAAGAGTTCGGCATCTCGCGGTTTCGCATCGCACGGCTCCTCGCCAAGGGCCGCGAAGAAGGCATCATTCGCCTTGAGATCATCGATCCGTCCACTGATCTGCCCATGCTCTCCGAGCCCCTCGCGAGCCACCTCGGCCTCCGCTACGTGCGGGTAATCGGCTCCAACGGCACAGACACCGACGTGCGCACGCAGCTCGGATCAATGGGAGCGCAACTGCTCGGCGAACTCGTGAAACCCGGGGATAACCTGGGCCTCGGGTGGGGGCGGACGGTGGCCGAGGTCGCGAAGAACCTCCGACACCTTCCTCCCATCACCGTCATCCAGATTTCTGGCGCCCTAGCGGCCGCACATGCGTCGTCGCCAATCGACAACATCCGCGAGGCTGTTCTCAGCGCCAACGGCTACATCCACGACCTCCCGGTTCCCTTCTACGTGCGTTCGCCCGAAATGCGCCGCCAGCTCTTCGAAACCCACTCCTATGTGCGCGGGCAATTCGAACACCTTGACACGGCCCTCGTGTCGATCGGCTCATGGGAACACAAAGAAACGCAGCTCTATCGCGAATTCCCGCCCTCGGTGAGGGCACGGCTCGATCAGGTCAAGCCCGCCGGCGAACTCGCAGGCATCTGGTTTGACGAGACCGGCAGGGTCCTCGCTCCCGAAGTCACCAGAATGTGCATGACTCTCGAAACTCACCACTTGAGCCAAACCCCCCGCGTCATTGCGGTCGCCGCGGGGGCAAAGAAAGTGTCGGCCATTCTCGGTGCGGCTCGCACCGGCCTCATCACGGGCCTTGTGACCGACCGCGACACGGCCGAGGCTCTTCTCGACGCGCATTAGGGCGAGCGAGGCTGCCCGGTAACGTAGATGCAGACAGTATCGTTACCGCGCCCTGGAGCTGCCATGCCGAAGCCTCTCGTTCTTTCCGATATCCGCAATCGCGCGGGCGCGTTTGTGTCGGATTGGCGTGATGCGGAGGGTTATGAGAAGGGCGAGGCTCAGGAGTTTGTGCGCGGACTTCTTCGATGCTTCGGTATTAGTGGCCGTACGGCCGCCGTATACGAGAAGCGCGGTGGACCTGCCCTGAAGGGCATTCGTTCAAGGCTCGCATCCTAGATGTCACGAATGACTATTTCTCCTGTCCTGAGTGTCAGGAGATCCGGCGGGTCGCCTGGGAAGAGAAAAGAGCTTCTTTTGCAGGTAAGACTATCGCTGATGTACCCGAGCTGTTGGCCGCTTGGGACGACGACCTCCCTCCTGAGGGTGTTCGAGTCGACGAGAACCACTGGGGTTCGGGTTATAGATTCCGGTGTCCTGCTGGTCACCGAAACACGCGTCAACCTCTCAGCTATCTGTTTGGGGGCTGTTCTGCTTGCAAGGCAATTAAGACCAGGAAAGCAAATGCGGATGCTGCGGCAGCCGATCCCTCCGCGAGTAGGTTGACACCAGAGATCAGCAGCCAGTGGCACCCCACCAAGAATGGCAATTTGCGCCTTGCGGACGTCTCTCCCGAGTCCCGTCGCATGGTCTGGTGGCGTGACCCCGTCTGCGGACATGAGTTCCAAGCCACTCCCCGAGAACGCGATAAATATGAGCGGTGGCGCTGCCCGGTGTGCCATACAATCCTTGATTCGCTGGCATACCACTATCCAGAGGTTGCCGAGGAATGGTCGCCAGACAATCCGCTCTCGCCGTGGGAGATCCGTCCGAACACCTCGCAACTGGCTGAGCCACCCCTTTGGGTATGCAAAAACGATCCGGCTCATGTGTGGCGAGCCATGCCCGCAGCGCGAGTCAATGGGTCGCAATGCCCGGAGTGCATCGAAACAGGAAAATCACGGATCGAGACCGAGTACTATTCAGCAGCTCTTGCGCACTGTGGAAATGCGAAATCTGGTTCCCGCATTCATTCCGCAAAGTTCCAGACTCACTCCTCCTGGACTGTTGATATTTGCGTGGATCTTCCATCCGGGAAACGATTCGCCATCGAATATGGCGGCTCGTACTGGCATCGCAACAAAGCGGACGTTGATCGCGTCAAGACCGTAGATCTCCTAGCAGATGGGTTCCTTGTTGTTCGACTCCGTGAAGCCCCACTCCCTTCGCTGAACATCGCACACCCGAACTACCGTGAAATCACCGTGTACTCCGGCGCCCAAAACCCTGTACACAATGTCGCAGTTATTGCTGAGACGATCAGTTCTTGAGTGTGATCGCCTGCGACCTTGCGTCCCTGAATGTGGAGGTAATGGTGGAGTCGACGCTGATTTTGGCGTGGTCGACGAGGGTGTGCCATAGGTATGGGGTGAACTCGATGTGGTCGATGTCGAGTTTGTCGAGTTCTTCCTGGTAGTGGCAGTAGGCGGCTTGCTGGTTGTCGAGGTCGCTGATCTGGTCGAGGAGCCGGTGGTACTCCTCTAGGAGGGTGGCGTGTTTGCTGGTGAGTTTGTCGAAGCGGCTCTGGTATTCGGCCTGGTCTTGGGCGATGCGGGCGTTGCGGGCTATCAGCGCGTCGATCGTCTCGGCGGTCGCACCGACGCGCGCGAAGAGTTGGTCGGTTTCGATATGAAGGTCGGTGGAGTCCAGTTCGGCTCGTACGGCCTTGTCGACCAGCTCGTCGACCTGGTCCCGGCTGGCGAGGAAGTGGTGGACGGCGTCGAGGAACGCGGTGGTGATTTGTTCGTCGCTGACGTGAGGGGGTCGCACACGGGGTTCCACCTGCGTATTTGTGGTTGCACTGCCAGATGCGTTTTTCGTATTTGGTGCCGGCATGCCAGGTTTTCGACCCGTACCAGACCCCGCACTAGGCGCACCTGATTTTGCCGGAGAACGTGGGGTCTGCTGAGGGGTTGGTTGACTCCTGTCCATTCGTGCATGCGGGTGGGGTGAAGGAGAATGATTAGTGATGAAGTACGCAGAAGAGTTCAAGTAAGATGTCGTCGCGTTGGTGCGGGCAAGTGCCACGCAACGCGAGGTGTGTCGCGATCTTGGTATCTCGAGATCAGCAATGTCGAAATGGGTCGCTGATGCTGACAGACGTGACGCTGGCCTGCCGGTAGCAAAAGACGTGACCCCGGGGCGAGGATGCGCAGATTCGTGAATTGATGCGTCGGAACCGGCTCCTCGAGCAGGAGAACGAGGTACTCAGGCGTGCGGCGGCGTATTTGTCGCAGATTCATATCACGCCCCCAAAATAGTGTTCCCACTCGTCCAAGAGATGGCCGCGCCCGGTGCCCGCATTCGAGTGCCGGTGGCGGTGGCGTGCCGGGTGCTGGGGTTTACGAAGCAGGCGCATTACCAATGGCTGAAACAGCCGTTGTCTGCCCGAAAGATTGCTGACGCGCAGATCATTCAAGTATTGGGTGAACTCCACGAGGACGACCCCGAGGGCGGGTGCCGGGTGCGCGATCGATTCCCGCATGAAAGCGTCGCTCGCGGTTCGAGCGTTGGAGAACGCGCTCATGCAGCGTGGCTGGGTAGAAGGCGTGGTGGCGCGTAGCGATAGGGAAAGCCAATTTCGGAGTCGGAAGTTCCAGAAGGCGCTTAAGAAGCACAAGTTGAAAGGTTCGATGGAGCGTGTGGGGATAACGCAGCCATGGAGTTATTTTTCAGTTTGTTGCAGAAGAACGTGCTTGATCGGCAGCCGTGGCGTACCCGGCAAGAGCTCAGGCTCGCCATCGTGCACTGGGTTGAAGCGAAGTCTCACCGTAAACGCAAACCACGGGGCCTGGGAAAGTTGACACCGGTCGAGTGTGAGGGTATAAAGAGAGATGTAGTCGGTTTGGCTGCCTAATAGTGGAAACCCGAGTCAACCAAACCTTCAGCAGACCCTAGTTAGTTTTTTTTGCAGTACCCCTTGTTGGGTGACTATCATTTGTTATGCGTTGATGGGGTTGCGTTGCCGAACCTTTTTGGCGGTCCTCTCCAGTACGCTTCTTGACGGTTGACGGACAACTGAAAGGGGGGGATGCTGAGTGGTACGGTCAATCTCGACAAAACTTCAGCAGTCTCCAACGCGTAGAATCGCGCTCACGGTTCTTGCCGCGTTCATCGCGGTCATCATGGTTTTCTGTTCGCAAGTGGTATACGCCTTAGGTAGTGGCGATACAAACGGCGACACCAAGGCTTATGAGCTAGAAGGTGTATGGAAGAACCAGCCAGAGGTTGTTACCTCGGGTCTCGATGTTCTTTCGATGGTGTGGCACCTGGACATCAACGATTCGGCGCCAGCGCCAGGCAACAAGCCCACTGCTGACAACCTCCTGTCTGTCACGGTGAAGAATGCGCACTTTGGCGAGATCCCCGCTGAATGTCTCAGTGGAGATAAGGGTGCTTCAAAGATTTCAGAAGATAAGCGCACTCTGACTTGTGACATCGGTGAGCGCGATGAGGGTACAGCTCAGATGGTGCTATCGGGTGTCAAGGTTGATGGCCCGGCTGAGTCGAAGGTCTCTGCGAAGGCAACCTTCCGGGGTCTTGAAGCTGAGCTGCCAGAGATCCCGATCGTCGCGCCGTTCATCATGGACGCTAAGTTTGATGCTGGCGCACCGAGCTCATTGACTGGTCAGCCAGACACGTACCAGGTCATGTCTTTCCCGTTTTCGTTGGCGCATTCAACGGGATCCGCGGCGGGCCCGGAAAGCGTGAGTTATGACATCACGATCAATGGTGTCCGCGGTGAAAGAATCACTACGCAGGATGTAGCGTGTGCGCCTATCGATCGTGTGCATTCCGGCTACCCGTACTCCGCTCCCGGTAAGCCGCAGGAACAGACCGCGAAGTTCCCTACGTGTGAGTTCACTCTGGTTGATCCTGAGACGAACACTTTCCGACTGACGTTGTCTGATCTGGATTATGTTTCGAAACGTCCTGAGCTTGACTCGAATGGTGTCCGTTTGCCGCAGGTTCAGCCGAAGCATCCGCGCGAAGTTATCGCCGCTGGAGAGCTGCGCATCAAGGTTCCGTATAAGGCCTCCGGATCTGATTCGAACCGAAACACCAACGTGACGCTGAAGGCATCGACGCCGACGTACACCGCCGTCGACGGTTCAACGAGTGAGGACGACCCGTCGAACAACCAGAACCGCGCCCCGATGATCCGCGGCAACTGGACCGGTGCGTGGGTTGTTGGGTCACAGTACCCGAAGGCATACCCAGGTATCGGATGGTCTGATACGTCTCGCGCACCCGTGGGTGCCACTGTGATGTCGGTGTCCGGAATCGCCCCTCCGCGCGTTGAGGGCTTTTCTGACAACTGGATTTGTAACACCCTGGATACCGAGCGCGTCGATTTCGTCAACGCCCGTGTTGTTGCTGACCCCTACGCGAAGCCGAACGTCTACTATGGCGAAAACGTGGACGGCCTTAAGATCCTCTACTACACGGGTGAGGTTGAGGACCCTAACCTTTTCAAATGCGGAACCGAAGAAACCCCGTTTGATGAAGGGAAAGATGAAAAAGACGGCTGGAGCTACACCAAGCCTGCAGATCTTTCCACGGTGAAGGCTGTCAAGTTGCGTGTGCCTCGCGATAAGGGCCACTTGTCGAAGCTCCCGCAGTCGTACTTCTACCTGGTTATCGAACAGAAGATTCACGATGACGTAGAGATTGGCGCAGACGTGTGGGCGTGGACTTCTGTTCTCGACGAGACACGAACCGACTGGACGATGGGTCTTGACGCGAAGATTGCTTATGACCGCGTCACTAACGAACGGGAGATCACTCCTGGGTTCGCATCCCCTGGCGTTATCACCGACGGGGTCCGCTATCCATATGCAGGCCCGGGGCGTGACCTTCTACGCGTGGTTCCCTCGCTGCCTGTTGTAGTCAAGGACGTCGCCCAGCCGGAGTATGGTCCGGGTGAGGAAGCTGACTATACGATTCGTTATGGCCTCGAATCCGAGGTTGCGAACATGCCTAAGGATCAGGTGGTTATTGAAGACACCCTGCCGGCGGGCATGGAGTATGTTCCGGGTAGCGCTGACGCTGAGCCTGACGTGAAGACCAACGCTAACGGCCAGCAGGTTTTGACGTGGACGAAGGATGGCGTTGAGCCTAATATCCGCGTCTTTGAGGACGGCAACGCTTACGTCATTAACTACAAGGCGAAGTTGCCTAAGGACGCAAAGCCTGGAGCGGTTTACACCAACGAGGTCGCGGCATCGAGCCAGGGCCAGACCCGCAAGGCGACAGCTAAGGTGACGGTGCCGCGGGCCGGCTACACGTCGCTGAAGAAAAACGTTGAAACGCCTGTTGTTGAGACGACTCGGAACGGTGTTGCGGCTAACGAGTGGACGCTTAGCCTGACGTCGAATGACCCGACACGTTCGAACCTCACTGACGTGATCGATGTGCTTCCGTCAAACGATGATTCCCAGGGTTCGAAGTTTGATGGCACACTCAAGGTGACCGGAGTTGAAGGTGCTGAAGGCGCGAAGGTCTACAGCACCACTGTGGACCCAGCTGAGATTGATGAAGACCCGAATGCCAAGGTCAATGGTGGCACCGGAACGCCGTCTGACATCTGGGAAGAAGGCGTGAAGGAGGACGCAACCGCGCTCCGCGTTATCACCAAAGCCCCGCTGGCATTTGGGGATAGTCAAACGATTACTGTGAAGACTGAGCTGCATCAAGCCCAGCATGGCGATGTTGTTGTCAACAAGGCCGTGGGTCGTGCTGAGAACACGAAACTGCGGATGCGTACGTCTGCGCAGTTCACGGTGCGTACGCCTGTCGACGTCAGCGTTGAGAAGGTGTGGAAGGACGAGAACGGCGAAGCCCTTACGGAGACTCCGGACTCGGTGCAGGTGCAGTTGATGCGCCAGCAGGGAGATAAAAGCACCCCGGTGGGCGAGAAGGTTGTGCTTTCGGCCGCAAATGGTTGGAAGCACACGTTCGAATCGCTACCAGCCACGGTCGACGATGAGCCGGTCAGTTATACGGTGCAGGAAGACTCGGTTGAGGGCTACACCTCGCAGGTCAAGGTGGCGGACGCCGGTAGCGTCTTCGAGGTGACGGTCACGAATACACGTGAACCGGAGCCGACACCGGAGCCGACACCGGATCCGACTCCTGAGCCGACACCTGAGCCGACACCGGATCCGACTCCTGAGCCGACACCGGATCCGACTCCTGAGCCGACACCGGAGCCGACACCGGATCCGACTCCTGAGCCGACACCTGAGCCGACACCGGATCCGACTCCTGAGCCGACACCGGATCCGACTCCTGAGCCGGCGCCAGAACCAACCCCGGAGCCAACACCGGAACCAGGTGAGGAACCAACGCCGGAGCCGACGCCGGAGAAACCGAGGGTTCCTGAGAAGGGGCTGCCTCGAACTGGTGTGGAAGTTGCAGGCTTCCTCGCGATCGCGGCCACGTTGCTCGGTGTTGGATTGTTCCTCAGGAGGCGACCACGTAAGCAGTGAAACTGCTGTGGTGAGAACCTGGAGGGATAAAACGAACTGACGAGTATACCTCTGCAGGCTACAAAAGGGCTGGGCATGGACTTCAAAATCCATGCCCAGCCCATTTCGTTGTTAGCCGATTGGTTCTAGCATTGGTTTGATGGTGTAGGCGATCGCGATGGTGTCGTCGGTGTCTGGGTTGGTCATCGCCACGCGCCATGCGTTCGCGAACTGGTTGACCTCGCCATCTATAGGGATGGCGCCGGAGATCAAGATGGTGCCTTCTTCCGCGTCGCCGCGTTCGGTGACTTTCTCGATCCAATACTTTGGTGGCAGAAGCTCTGCGAGGGTTCCGTTCTGGATCTGTTTTCCGTTGCGGTCAGCAGCGGTGACGAACGCTTCAAGGCGGATCGCGTCGAGGTTTTCTTCAACGTCCTTCAGGCGCCATGCTTTCTTGCTCAGCACGTCTGGGGACGTTTTCTTGCTCCAGGCAACGCCGTTCTCTTCCAACGCGCGGTCGGTGAGACCGCAGGCCACGGTGGGCAAGACGTCGTTGGCGGTGAAGACTATGGCCCACTTGGCTTTGCCGGATGTCATGTTGTGCTGGAGGGACTGCTGAAGGTTTGGTTGACAGTTTTCCTTCTGTTTTTTAGGCCGCGAGTGGTGCGGCTGCTCCCGTGATGGTTCCGTATTCAATGCGTGTCAATTTACCGGGCGCGCGTTGGCGTCTCTTGCGGTGCTAGGTGCTTTCGATCCAGTGGCGATCGCTACGAAGAGCTCTTGGCGGTTGGCCCAGGATTGACGGTTAGGGACATTCTTTTGCACAAGGGCGCAGAATGACTCTATGGCCGCGTTATCCCCATAGGCTCCGGCCCTGCCCATGGGGCCCTTGGCATGGTAGGTCTTCAATGCGGCACGAAAACTCCTAGAGCAAGGTTGTGAGCCTCGATCGAAGTGGACGATCACGCCACGGGGATGTCCTCGTTTCCTCCTTGCGTCATCTAACGCGGCCACAGCCAAACCTGATTTTATCCGCGCACTAGTGGCGTAGCCCACGATTTTACGCGAGTGCAGGTCTTTGATCGCACACCGAGACAGTTTTCCTTCGCCTGTCCAATGCTCAGTAATGTCGGTCACCCACGCAGTATTTGGGGTATCGGCATGGAAGTGCCTGGCAGGCAGATCATCGTGGACCGGCCCACCGGCTTCTTCCTGCGTGGTTTGCGCCTGGAGATCACCGAAGAAGATCTCAGCACTCGAGTACAATCGCCACACTCGTCGCTCAGAAATCTTTACCCCTTGAGCATGGAGTTCATCAGCGATCAACCGGTAACCGAACTCAGGATCATTGTGGTGGATCAGACGAATCTTAGCTATAAGCTCCTCGTCCCCTCCATCGTCTGTCCGAGAGCGGCTTAGCCAGCCACTTGTAGAATGCCTGGCGAGAAAACTTTAACACCCGAGTCGCGATCGTCAAGGTTGTCTTACCCTTTGCGACCTGTGCTTCCATGGTCGGGAAGATCCTTTTGGTTGGATTGTTTCCTGGCTCAAATAAGCTGCTGCAGCCCTAAGAACCTCGTTTTCCATTTCTAGTTCACGGATCCGTTTCAGGACAGCACTCATCTCTTTGGCCACCACGGGATCATTTGACGGGCTCATCCCATGAGCCTGCAGACGCGCGTCCGTCACCGCATCAGCTTTGAACTGCTCACTATAGACCTTCGGCATGATCAACATCCTTCCCGCCCCGCAACCGCGAAGCAACCCAAACGTCAACCAAACCCTCAGCAGTCCCGAGCATTTTCGAAGAATGTATCGGATGCAGTAAAGAGCTCTGGGAGATGTGAAGTATGCGGCGTTGCTGGTGGAGTGTTACAAGTTGATCATCGCATCCCTTTTGAGATTGACGGGTAAACATACCCCATGTTCTTGCTGAGTTAATGTCGCTGTGCCCTTTGTGTAATCGAGCCAAATCATGGCAATGTGAAAATTGTCCAACCTGGGCAGCTAAGAATCCAAAACCTGCGGTAAATGTATGTAGGCATCGCCATAAAATTACTTGAAAGGTGCCACCAAAGAGATTCGAGAAATTCGCCCTGTATTACAAGGTGTGGAATCTGTGAAAGCGTTTGATGCCCTGCGGCCATCTGTGTCTGCTCTACTTGTGCAATGGCTATTAGGGCTGCCCTCAAGCAATGGATCGAAAGTTGATAATTCCAGCGATTAGAATCGAACTCAGCGAAGTTTTTCAACTTGACACTTTGAACGTTAGCGGATCCCTCGACGCTCCTGCCGAGTGTGCTCCTGTATCCAGTGGCGGCTGGAGGTTGTGTCCGTAAGTAGTGATGTAGGTAGCTGTCGTCTCACCATCGATGCGCGGAAATTTTGACTGGTTCACTTCGACACGGAGGCAAACTCGGACTTTGCAGGGGCGTTTCCCCAGCTTGATAACCCAGCTCTAAATCCGTTTATCGAGTGCAAAATCGGTAGTCATCACGGCTGTCGGCGCCTGATTGTGGTGGTTCTTCGAACCGGGTTCTTGTATCCAACGTGAGTGCTTGTGCGAAACTTTCATGGCACGACGGGTACAAACAAGCGGGAACTACGATTCAGTCGCTTGATTGGTTCACTTCCAGCGGGTGAAGATCACTTGCCAATCTTCTGGGAAACGAAGAGCTTGCGGTAGTGGGGATCCCCGTCTTTACGCGGGTAATAGTGCCAGCCGATTCCTGACCAAAATTCGTCATCGCCTTCGGAGAAAGCGATCAAGGGAAAGCCTGAGTAGTGGCTGATCAGATGCCTTGCAAACGCAGCCCCATAGTGATGTCGGCGAAGATCACGGCGGATTTCAAAGAACCAGATTTCTTTGGTCAGCACTTCCGAGTCGATCCCGATGTAGCTATCGGAGAGTGGCCAATCTGTCACCTCAGCGCGCCCGACTTCCACACCATCGGCAAGAAACTGGATGTACTCCTTGCCCTCCGGGGAGTCTTCGCCGACTCTTCCAGCCCTGTCGTGCCACCAGCAGTCATCGAATCCCTCGACCACCTGGAACGGCGTCACGTAGTCCTCAACTTGCTGAAGAACCCTCAGTTGTAAGCGATCCACCATTCCGAGAATACGCAAGCGCCCACCAAGTAGAGGCGGGCGCTTAGACATAGATACTGGGTTACTGTTTGATGGCTACTACTTGGGTGCTGCCGTCGCGGAATTGAAAGGTGACCCTGCCGTCGACATCGACGGTGCCTTTGTCGAGCAAAGCTACGCAGAGGTATGGGCTGAAGACCAATTGTTCAAGTTCAAGGTTGGCGGTCTCTTGCCTGTAGTAGTGGTAGGTGGCCAGCCGGTTGTGCTTGTTGTGGATTTCGTCGACCACGGCAGCGTGCTCAGCTAACAGCGCCTGGTGCTGTTCTTGGCTAGCGTTGAACGCCTTCTCGTAAACCTGTTGGTCTTGCGCGACGCGTGCGTTGTGGGCGATTAGTGATTCGAGCTTTTTCGCTACCTGGTCGATCTGGGCGATCAGTCCGGCTGCTTCGACTTCGAGGTCGCTGGTGTCGAGCGCGTCGAGTACGGCGTGGTTGACGGTGTCATCGGCAGGTGAGCCGAAGCGGAGGCGGATAGCCTCGAGGAACATGTACTTGAGTCGTTCATCGTTGATGTGCCCAGTAGTGCACATGGTGTCGCCTTTGTATTTGTGGCCGCAGCGCCAGATGACCTTTTCGTATTTGCTGCCTGCGTGCCAGGTTTTCGAGCCGAAGAAGTGCCCGCACTGGCCGCAGACAAGGGTGGATGAGAAAGGTCGGGTGCGGTGTTGGGCTCGCTGATTCGCGGTGCCTTTGGCGAGTTCTGCTTGGACGAAGTCCCACACTGCGGGGCTGATGATGGCCTCGTGGTTTCCGGTGACGTAGTACTGGGGTACTTCGCCCTCGTTGATGACTTGCTTCTTAGTGAGGACGTCTGCGGTGTAGCTCTTTTGCAGGAGTGCGTGTCCTTTGTATTTCTCGTTGGTGAGAATGGAGCGCACGGACTGGTAATGCCAGGTTTTATTCCCTGCTGCCGTGTAGGTTGCTGGCTCGTCTGTCAGGGTGTGCGCGATATGCCTGATGGAGTGGCCTTCCAGGTACATGCCGTAGATCCGGCGCACAGTTTTGGCTTGCTCGGGGTTGATGACGAGGCTGCCGTCTTCACCTTTGTCGTATCCGAGGAACCGAGAGTATGGGACGGTGACCTTGCCGTCGGCGAAGCGTTTGCGGTGCCCCCAGGTGACGTTTTCGGAGATGGAGCGGGCTTCTTCTTGCGCCAGCGAGCTCATGATGGTGATGAGGAGCTCGCCCTTTGCGTCGAAGGTCCAGATGCCTTCTTTTTCGAAGAAGACCTCCACGCCTTTGTCTTTGAGCGCTCGAACGGTGGTGAGCGAGTCGACGGTGTTGCGGGCGAAACGGGACACGCTCTTGGTGATGATCAGGTCGATCTTGCCGTCGAGCGCGTCGGTCACCATCTGCTGGAACCCAGCGCGGTGTTTGGTTGAGGTGCCGGTGATGCCTTCATCGGTATAGACCTTGACGAACTGCCAGCCTGCGTGGTCGCTGATGTAGCGGGTGTAGTAGTCGACTTGGGCTTCGTAGGACGTGACCTGATCGTCGTGGTCGGTGGACACGCGGGCATACCCGGCGACCCTGCGCAGGGTTGTCTGTCCAAGTGGAGCACCCGTGTGGAGAGCTCGGGTGGCGGGGATTGCTGTGACGGTGCGGGCCATTTAGCGTTCGCCTCGCTCGGCGCGCAGGCGCTCAGCCTCTGCCTTGGCCACGGCCCGGTACTTCGCCAATGCTTCTGGCGGTGTTGGTGCTTGCCGTGGGTTGTCCAACCCGAGCCTTTTGGCTTCGGCCCAGCGGGCACGCACGAGATCACCCCAGGCGGCTTTTCTTGCTGGGGTCCACGAGCTCTTCTTCAGGTTTGGTCGCCACGTGTGCGAGCTGCTGGTGCCATCGGTGTACTGAAACGTGTATTGGTCTTTTCCCTGCACATCGATGTGGTCGATACGCTCGTTGAACACATCCTCGTCGAAGGCATCGATACCCAGGACTTGAGCGATGAAGCCTTTGAGTGCCGTGTCAGAGATCTCGCAGGTGCCGCATCCGGTTTTCCGGCCTTTCTTCCGTTCGGTGCAGATCCAGTGCTCGGTGGAGATCGAGTTTTGGGTTTTCGGATTGCGTACGTTGCGCACGAACGAGCAGTTGCAGGACACGCATTTGATCTTCGACGTCAACGCCACAGTTTCTATGGACCAGTTCGCCCGGGCCCCGAGTTCGCGTCGGCGTGCAATCTCGGTTTGAACCGCGACGAAGGTGTCGCGGTCGATGATGGCGGGGATCGCGTTTTCCACCAGGTATTGCGGCAACTGGCCGGTGTTGCGCACTGCTCGTCCAGGCTTACCCTCCGGAGTGGACCATCGCCCTAACAGGAGGTCGCCGGTGTAGTGCGGGTTCTTCAGGATGTGACGGACCCATTCGCCGGGCAACTTGTTGTCAGCCAGGTGTGGAACCCTGCCGTCGGCGATGAGCTGCGCGGCCATCTTTTCGCACGAGATCTTCTTCATGTACTGGTCGAATATCCAGCACACCACGGCTGCTTCTTCTTCGATGATCTGGACGTCGGTGCCGTCAGCGGAGTCGGTGTAACCGTACAGGTGGAAGCCGTTCGCTTTTCCTTCTTCGAAGCCTTTCCAAATGCGCCACTTCACGTTTTGGCTGATTTGCTCTGATTCTGCCTGCGCGAAAGAGGCCAGCAGGGTGAGCATGAGTTCTCCGTCAGCGCTGGTTGAGGAGATGTTCTCTTTATCGAATCGCACCTCCACCTCGAGGTCTTTGAGCTCGCGAACGGTTTCGAGCAGGTCGACGGTGTTGCGAGCGAAGCGCGAGATCGACTTGGTGAGAATCAGGTCGATCGCTCCTTTCCGGGCAAGGGCCAGCATTTCTTGGAACTGGGGTCGATGCGTGGGCTGCGTCTCTGCGTAGGCTCAACGTCTAGCTCAAGGGAATTGACCTCAGTCGGGAGTTAGGTTAGGCTAACCTAAGTGAAAGGAGGTTTGCTGTGACAGACCGATCCGGTACAGTTCGACGCTCAGCTCGCGGAGGATTAACCGACTCAATTCTAGGTACCCGAAATCTCATGATGGTGGCCTCCCTGTCGGTGGTCGGCCTCATCATCCTCATCCCACTGAGCTACATCGCGCCGGCGGGTGCGGCTTCGCAGAGCGCAGTCTGGCTCGGGGTGTCCCTTCTCGGACTTTGGGTCATTCCCTACCTCCTTCCTCTGGCCGTTGTGCGAAGGCCGGGCGCTTCGCTGCTGGCCGCGCTGATCATCGGAGTTGTGAGCGTATTTACTACTCCCACTGGGCCTGCCGCGATTGTCGGTAACGTCATTGGCGGGCTCCTGGTTGAGTTTCCCATGGCGTTGATGCTGTACCGGAAGTGGACGTGGTGGGCGTATCTGATCTCCGCCGCATTCTTCGGGGCATTTAACAGCCTGTTGTACCTCACGCTGCTCAAGCACGCGGTGGGAATCTCGGTATCGGGACTGATCGTGCTGGTGGGAGTCACGTCGTCCGTCATTGGCGGTTTGGCCGTCGTCGGACTAACCCGTTTGCTCAACAATGCAGGCGTAGGCGTAGACCATCGTGAGTGAAAGGCTGGCCTCCACTTTGAGCAGCGAGCAACGGTCTGTGAGCGAGTCCGCGCGGGCGCTCCTGGCGGTTGAGGATCTTTCCGTTCACTACTTGGGTCAGGACCGGTGGGTGCTGCAACGTCCAACCCTGGTCCACCTGAGCGGTCAGGTAACGGCCGTCATTGGGCCCTCTGGATGCGGTAAAACTACCTTCGTCCGAGCCGTGTGCGGCCTTGTGCCCCACTGTCTGCCGTCCGAATACTCCGGCAGCGTTCAAATTGCCGGCGCCGAAATCGCCGACGCCACGGTCCAGTTGATCGCTACCAATGTCGCCTACGTGGGACAAAATCCGGATGCCGCAGTCATTACCCGTACGGTGTATGACGATGTCGCGTTTGCGCTGCAGAACCTCTGCCTGCCTGTTCCTGAGATTGATCGACGGGTACGCGAGGCATTGGCTGCGGTTGGTCTGGAGACCAAGCTGTGGGAGAGCCCATGGAGATTATCGGGCGGCCAACGCCAGCGCCTAGCGATCGCGGTAGCACTGGCTATGCAGCCCCGCTTATTAGTCCTCGATGAGCCAACATCGACTATTGACACGCAAGGCACGGACGAGTTTTACAGCGTCATCCAACAGCTGGTTAGCGATGGCGTGGGCATCGTGGTGATCGACCATGACCTCGACCCGGTCCTACCCCTGTGCGATCACGTCATAGCGCTCAACGCGCAGGGCGCGGTGATCGCGCAGGGAACTCCACATGAGGTTTTTCTCAGCCATACCGCGGAACTTGAGGCGTGCGGAGTGTGGCTGCCCCGTGCGTTACGCGACGAATCCCCGCACCACGCCTTGACCTGCGAGCAGGCGGGCATTCGAGTTCCCCGCATCACGGATATCTGTGGTGATTCGGTGCAATATCAGCGGCGCACCGAAGCAGGATGGGAAACCATCGATGCGATTGACACGCTCGACGGTGGAGGCAGCGCCACGGTAGAGCTGGCAGATTTCTGTGTTCCCGGACGTTCCCCAGCTATCTCTATGCGGCTACGGGGTGGCGAGTTTATCGCGCTTATAGGGCCGAATGGCGCAGGCAAAACATCCCTGCTCGCGGCGCTGGCGGGTCTCATACCATCAAAGGCACAACGCGCTACGGTCTGCGGAGAGGTTGTGCGGCGAGGGCGGCACCAGGTCGGCTACGTGTTTCAAAACCCGGAACATCAGATGGTTTGTTCCACCGTGGCTGGCGAAATCTCCACGGGGGATGTTTCCGCGTCTAAAGCCGAGGCTATTGTGGAGCAATTCCATCTCTCCCAGTATCGAGACCAACACCCGTTGACTCTCTCAGGCGGCCAGATTCGTAGACTATCGGTGGCTACGATGGTCGCCGAGAGCCGCGATGTGATTGTCCTTGACGAGCCCACGTACGGCCAGGACTGGGCGAATACCTGCGAACTCATGGCCTTCATCGACGAACTGCGCGCTGAGGGCAGAACCGTCATCATGGCCACCCACGACCTAGAACTTGCCCTATCACGCTGCAGCCACATCATCGCGCTACCTGCTGCCGTTAGCGAAACTCGTGAAAACGCCGCATCCGCAGCACCAGCGAACCCGCCTTCGCCGTCCGTGCCCCGTGGACTCTTCTCATCGTTCAATCCTGTGACGTTGCTATTGGCGCTAATCCCGGCGATGGTCATGGTGTTCGTATGCAAGGACCCGGCCGTCAATGTTGGAGTGCTCATCGCAGCGAGCCTGGCCATGGTAGCCGCGAGAGCGAGTCGCGCTCGAACGGTCATGTCACTGCTAGCACCCTGGGTCATCGCAGCTGTGCTACTGCCGGTGTTCCGCTACAACTACACCATTGAAGAGGTCAGCCCACTCTACAATCACGGTGGCGAGCTTGCGGCAGCGAGCGGTATCGGGGCACTGTTGTCCCTCATGCTGCTTTCAGGCATCAGCACTCATCCGGAAGCGCTGCTTCGCACGTTGACGACGACGTTCAAGCTTCCCTATCGGGTCACTGCGGCGGGAGCTGCGGCTGTCGCCTTCGTCACTCGTTTCCGGCAAGATTTCCAGCTGTTGCGCACAGCGCGGGCATTGCGGGGTATTGGGGCATCATGGGGGCCGTTAGCGCCCGCAATTCGATGGGTGGGTTCCCTCGTGCCGCTGGCGATCCTCGCCGTCCAGCACGGCGAACGGGTTGCCCTGTCGATGGATTCACGTGGCTTTGGCGCCTATCCGCGGCGCACGGAACTCCAACACACACCGTGGCAGGTGCGAGATTGGTGCCTGGTGGGCCTCCTTTGGGCCGTTACTGCGTTGCTGTGGTGGTGGCGCCAATGAACGTTTCGAAAGACTCGACTCGACAGGAGCCTGATGTGAGTATTTCCGTCGCCGCACTAATCCGCCCGGCCAAGGGCGCGATGGTCCTTTCCGCAGTCCTCACAGCCTTCGGCGCTATCGTCACGCTGGTGCCGTTCGTCGCCTTACACAACATGGCCGCGATCTGGCTTGACGGGCAGGTGCGCACCGGCTGGACCGGAAAGCCGTGGGTTTGGGCCGTGATAGCGGTGCTTTCGCTGTTCGTGGGCCAATTGCTCTACCTGTTTGGATTGGGTGTCACCCACGAGGCAGAAGCCAAGCTCCGACATCGGTTGCGCGGCAATGTGGTCCAAGCGCTGGGCAGTTTGCCCTTGGGTAGGGTCTCGCAGGTGCCGCACGGGGCCATCCGCAAGATGGTGTGTGACGATACCGCAGCTATCCATACTCTCGTTGCGCATGTTCCCGGTGATGTCACCAACGCCGTGGTCTCGATGGTCGTAGGCCTCGGGTATCTCGTGTGGGTCGATTGGCGACTGGCGCTCGCGCTCTTTGGAACGTGGGCCGTAGCGATCATGATCATCGTCAGCACGACCATGCGCGGCTATAGCGATATCACCGAGCGATTCGGACATGCCCAGACCGCACTGGCCGCAGCCACCGTCGAAATGCTTGAGGGCATTAAGGAGATCAAGAATTTCCAGGCCACCGATGCGACCCGAACGCGCTTTAACGCCGCCCGCCAGCAATTTTCTGCCATCTCCTTCGACTGGGTTCGTCGCTCCGGCAGAGCGATTAGTCTGCTCGGTTCGCTACTGCGTCCAGCCACGGTCTTCGTCACGGTCGCGTTACTGGCGGCGCTATTCGTCGCGCAGGATTGGAGCACGCTGTCGGCGACGCTGCCATTCTTCCTGATCGCTCCCGGCATCCCGGAGGGGTTCACGGTGCTAGTCGGTCTGATGCAGCATATCTATGAGTCGCAGCTGGCGGCTCGCACCACGGCAGAGCTGCTTTCCGAGAAACCCATGCCCGAAGGCAGCCGCACCCAAGAAGAGGGCCCAAACCCCGGCCAAGTTGAGGTCTGTGAGGTTTCCTTCTCCTACGAGCCTGACGTGCCCGTTGTGCACGGTGTCTCCTTTACGGCTGAGCCCGGAACGGTCACGGCTCTGGTGGGCCCGTCGGGCGGAGGGAAGTCCACACTGGCCCGGCTGATTGCGCGCTTTTACGACGTCAATGATGGCGTGGTACGCATCAGCGGTGTGGATGTACGCGAGGCGAGTTTTTCGTGGCTACTTTCCCGCGTCGCGATCGTCCTACAGGACGTAACGTTGTCGAACGATTCGGTCCATACCAATATCGCGCTGTCGAAACCGTCGGCAACGCGCGCCGAGGTCGAGGCAGCAGCCCGTGCGGCATGCATCCACGATCGCATTATGCGTCTGCCCGAGGGGTATGACACCGTGCTTGGCGAGGTTGGTGGCTTCCTCTCGGGCGGTGAGCGGCAACGCATCACCCTGGCGCGAGCATACTTGCAGGATGCGCCGATCTTGATTCTCGACGAGGCCACCGCGCAAGCAGACCCCCAGTCGGAGCGTGCGATCCACGAAGCGCTCAGCACCTTGGCATCCGGGCGCACGGTGATCATCATCGCGCATCGACTCGCCACCATCCGAGACGCCGACCAGATCCTCGTGATTGAGGACGGCCACATCACTCAGCGTGGTAGGCACGAGGACTTGGTCGACCAAGCGGGGACCTATAGCGAGATGTGGCGGGCCCAAGAACTCCATTACATGGCCTAAGGAGAGACACGCTCATGTGGAAACTAATGATCAGGGTCGTCAACAGGGCCGAGTTGCGTACGTTGGTGGGCTGGTTCGCCTTCTCCGCTGTCCTACAAGGCATCACACTGGCGTTGATGATCCCCTTCCTTCGGGCATTATTCTCCCGCTCTGAAACCCTTGGCACCTGGCTCGTCGTCGTTGCCATCCTCGGCGCGATCACGGTGACGGTCGACACCTTCGCGATGTACCGCTCCTATCGGATCAGCGTCTATGAAGTATGCGATACCTTAATTGATCGCGTAGCAGATCATGTCTTGCAGCTGCCGCTTGGGTGGTTTAATGCCAAACGCGAAGCGGACGTGGCTAATGCGACATCCAAGGAGATCAACACCCTGTCGCATCTGGCATCAATGGTGATCCCGAACCTGTGCAACGCCTTCATCGTGCCGTTGGTGATGCTCGTTGCTACCGCATTCATTGAGTGGCCGTTAGCTGTGGTCATGGCAGTGTCGATCTTGCCGTTTATTCTCACGTGGCGGAAAATGTCGGCGGCAACAACCAGAGCCAATGACATGGAAGACCGTACCTCGGCCGCCGCAGCCGGCCGGTTGATTGAGTTCGCCAGGCTACAACCGGTGCTTCGAGCCACGGGTGCCGCGACGTCGTGGGACCCCGTACAAGAGACTCTGCAAGCCGACTCTGAGGCGACGTTGGCCGGGCTTCGGATCAAGGGCCGACCTGCCCAAGGATTCAACCTCATCGCTAACGTGACTTTCGCGGTGGTGCTCGCCTTGGGGCTGTCGTTCGTGACCGGAGCGCGTCTGGACCCGATTGCGTATCTGGTGATCGCGGCGGTCAGTGCGCGCATGCTGCTGCCGCTCACAAAAGCCGCGCTCTACGCATCTGAGGTCGATAACGCCGCAGTGGCGTTGCGCCAGATGGGAATAATCCTTGATGCCGCGCCACTTGCCGAACCTGATTCCGAGCAGGCACGGGAACCGCGTGGGACGTCGATTGAATTCCGAGGAGTGTCGTTTTCCTACGAGTCAGGCCGGCCTGTCCTAGACGATGTCTCGCTCACCGCCCCGCGGGGAGCAGTCACCGCACTAGTGGGGCCGTCAGGGGCCGGGAAGTCGACGATCTTGCGTCTCACCGCAAGGTTTTGGGATGTCGACGCCGGTAGCGTGACCATCGGCGGGGTGGACGTGCGCGAGATTCCAACCACGCGGATCATGGAGCTGACCTCGATGGTGTTCCAGGACACCTACCTGTTTGACACCACGATCCGGGAGAATCTGCGGATTGCCCGTCCCAATGCGACGGACGCCGAGTTGGAAGAGGCAGCTCGCAAGGCGAGACTTGATCGGGTGATTGAGGCGCTGCCTCACGGTTGGGATACCGAAGTGGGGCCTGCCGGGCAGAGCCTGTCTGGAGGTGAGCGCCAACGAGTGGCAATCGCTCGGGCATTCATCAAGGATGCTCCGATACTGCTGCTCGACGAGATTACCTCGGCGCTGGACGGCGAGAATGAATCGGCGATTAGCGACGTCATCAGTCAACTATCTGAGGGCCGCACTGTGATCGTGGTAGCGCACAGACTATCCACCATAGATAGCGCCGATCAGGTGGTCTTCCTCGAACCCTTAGCGGACGGTGCTATCGTCGCCGAAACCGGCACGCCTAAGGAATTGTCTAGTCGGCCCGGACGGTTCCACGATTTCGTGGCTGCCGCCGATGCGTCGTCTCGTTGGCAGCTGAGACACACCTCAGATTAGCGGACGCGGTCCCGGTGCCAGGCGCCAAGCCCTAAACCCACAGCTCAAATCGGAGTACCTCGACACGTTTGGCACACGTGGTGCTGTCGCGAACATGGCGCTAGTGGGATCATGTGCGAACAGCATCTCGCTGATGAGCGAGGGCGCTACTAATCACCAAGGGAGTTGAGTCCCTCATAGTGGTGTAGCGGGGTGGTCGTGCTGGACAGCAGGGCGGTCACCGCGTGATCCTCGAGTTTCGTCCCCTACAACTCACTCGCGAAAGGCCACACGATGACCGCTACCCATATTGTCGACCCTGCCGGGCTGCTTGGCGAACTGCTTGCCGAGGCGTCACCTGTTGCAGACTGTGATCAACGAGTTGCTGTCTGCGGATGCTGATGCGGTTGCAGGTGCCGAGTACGGCCGCCCAGATCCTGACCGACGGGCCCAGCGCAACGGCTACCGCCACCGGCCTCTCGATACCCGTGTTGGGACCTTGGACATCGCGGTCCCGAAACTACGCCAGGGCACCTATTTCCCTGAGTGGCTGCTGGAGCGTCGCAAGCGCGCCGAGTCCGCATTGATCACTGTTGTTGCCGACTGCTATCTCGCTGGAGTCAGTACTCGCCGGATGGACAAGTTGGTCAAGACGTTGGGAATCGACCGGCTGTCGAAGTCCCAGGTCTCTCGCATGGCCGCCGAGTTGGACGAGCACGTCGCCGAGTTTCGACACCGCCCACTAGGCGATGCTGGGCCGTTCACGTTCGTGACCGCCGACGCGTTGACGATGAAAGTTCGCGAGGGATGTCGTGTGGTCAACGCGGTCGTCATGCTCGCGACCGGGGTCAACGCCGACGGGCATCGCGAAGTCTTAGGGATGCGGGTCGCCACGAGCGAGACCGGCCCGGCCTGGAACGAGTTTTTCGCCGATCCGGTCGCCCGAGGACTGTCCGGGGTCCGGCTGGTCACCTCCGACGCCCACCGAGGCATCGTGGAAGCGATCGCGGCGAACCTGCCCGGTGCCGTCTGGCAGCGTTGCCGCACTCACTACGCCGCGAACCTGATGAGCATCACTCCCAAGAGCTTGTGGCCGGCGGTCAAGGTCATGCTCCACTCCGTCTATGACCAGCCTGACGCCGATGCTGTTCACGCCCAGTTCGACCGGCTACTGGACTACACCGCCGAGAAACTCCCCGACGTCGCAGACCACCTCGATGCCGCCCGCGCTGACATTCTCGCGTTCACCAGCTTCCCGACCGAGGTCTGGCAGCAGATCTGGTCGAACAACCCCACCGAACGGCTGAACCGCGAGATCCGGCGCCGCACCGATGCGGTTGGGATCTTCCCAAACCGGGAAGCGATTGTCCGGCTCGTCGGCGCCGTCCTGGCCGAGCAAACCGATGAATGGGCAGAAGGCCGCCGCTACCTCGGCCTGGAAGTCCTCGCCAAGAGCCGCCTCAACCTGATCACCACACCCACAACCACGACCGATGCCGACATGCCCGCACTCGCAGGCTAAAACCCCAAACGAGAGGAAAACGCCGTTACACCACTACAAGGGACTTGACCCCCAACTTGTTAAAAGCTTTGTAGTTGACTAGGAGTGCAGATGGTCGTCGGCCCACCTGCAAGAACGAATAGCAAGCGGTATCGTCTACAGGTAGAGGTGCTACCCGCATCATTTGTCGAGACCCCGCGTCTATTCTTGCGCGCGAGATCCCGACTGGTTCACCCCCTCTACGGACGCCAGCCGGGTAGTGACGTGCCAGATACTCAGCGGTACAGCAGGCTAATCTCCAAACGTCCGCGGCAGCCGGAATTCCCAGTTCATAGCCGGTAATGACGCTATCCGATAGCGCCACTCCGCACTGGGGTCTTGTATCCATCGTGACCGGTTGTGCGATCCGGCGTGTGGCTGCGGCAACTTCCTTATCATCGCCTACCGCGAGCTTCGCGCCCTCGAGCTGAAGATCCACGAGCGGCTCCAGGAATTGAACAGTGGCGGCGTTCAGCTGGACCTCATGGCGGAAGATCTTGTGCACGTGCGCCTTCGCCAGTTCCACGGCATCGAGATCGAGGAGTGGCCCGCGACAATTGCCCGCACCGCGATGTTCCTCGTGGAGCATCAGGCAAACCAGGCCATGAACCTCACTCTCGGCTATTCGAAGCCGATGCTTCCCCTCCAGGATTCCGCCCAGATCACCGTGGGCAACGCATTGCGCCTCGATTGGCGCGAGCTCGTGCCGGCGGGCCCGAACACGTTCATCATGGGCAATCCGCCGTTCATTGGGCAGTACACGAAGGCAGCGGATCAAACGGAGGATATGAAGCTCGTGTGGGGCGAGCTTTACGACGGTTACCTCGAGTACGTGACCGCTTGGTTCAAAAGTCGAGCGATTTCTTCCGTTCCGTCACTGGCGGCCGCTTCGCGTTCGTGTCCACAAACTCCATTGCGCAGGGCCAGCCCGTTCCCGCGCTGTTTGGCCCGCTTTTCGACGTGGGCTGGCGTATCCGTTTCGCCCACCAAACCTTCGCGTGGCAGAGCGAAGTACCCGGAAGTGCCGCCGTTCACTGTGTCATTACCGGCTACGACAAGCACGAACGCAGCGCCCCGCAGCTGTTCACCTACAACAATGTCAAAGGCGAGCCGCCCCAGGTTCCCGCAAAGCAGATCAATGCCTACCTCGTGGATGGGCCGAACGTACTTGTACAGAAGCGATCAAAGGCGTTGAGCCCTCAGCTTCCGAAAGTTGCTTTCGGCTCTAAACCAGCTGACGGAGGCAACCTCATTGTCGAAGCCGATGAATATTCCGAAGTTGCCGCGGACCCCACCGCCGCGAAATATCTACGGGAGTTTCGTCAAGGTCGCGAAGTCGTTCGAGGCCTTGATCGTTGGTGCCTGTGGATGGCGGATGAAGACTTCGAGCCCAGCGACATCCAACGTGCACCGGTACTGAAAGAAAGAGTAGAAGCCTGCCGTCGGTGGCGCTCGTCGCAAACGACGGGCAGCGATGCCTATAAGCTCCGAGACACGCCCCACTTGTTTAGGGGAAATGCGAACCGTCCGCTAGTGCCTTACGTAGGGATCCCCGCTGTGGTTTCGGAAGCAAGAAACTTGTACACTGTGCAACATCTCCCGGAGACAGTTATAACCGGAAACCAACTTTTTACTGCCGAGGACCCTGACGGTTTCCTTTTCGGCGTGATTTCGTCGTCGATGTTCATCACATGGCAGCGCGCGGTGGATGGCCAGCTTAAATCAGACTTACGCTTCTCGAACACGCTCGTGTGGAACAACCTCCCGCTCCCCGCCGTCGAACCGGAACTGCGCGAAAAGATCATCGAGGCGGGCAAGGGCGTGATCGCGGCGCGCGAGCTGCATCCCGAGCGTTCTCTCGCCGAGCACTACAACCCCCTCGCGATGAGCCCCGCGCTTCTCAAGGCGCACGCTGCGCTCGATCGCGTCGTCGACAAAGCGTTCGGCGCGAAGAAACCGCTCCACTCGAACGAGGAGCGCCTCACCCTGCTCTTTGAGCGCTACGCAGAGATGACCGCCGCTGAAAACGAAGGCCCGCGGCGGTAGTGCTTTTGCGGGCGTCAAAGCGCGACTTTGGCGGTCGCGGCGGCTTCTGCCGATCGACCCTGCATGGCTAACATCGCCTAAAGGTGATATTATCGATCTGTGGCGATGTATATGGGTGAAGAAACCTCCCTCGAAGAACGTGAGAACTGGGTGACTCTCTTTAAGAGCCTCGCCGATGGTCATCGGCTTCAAATCATCCAGCATTTGCTGTTAGGCGAACACCGCGTGACGGACCTCGTCGAGCACGTGGGTCTTGCGCAATCGACAGTGTCAACGCACGTGGCCTCGCTACGAAAAAGTGGGCTCCTCGCAAGCCACACGCATGGCCGCGCGACGTACTACACCTTGGCGTATCCCGAGGAAACGAAGACGCTTCTCACGGCGGCAAAGGCCTTCTTCGACGGCACCGAAAAACTGAGGCAAACCTCGCAGCCGGAGAGCACGAGCCATGACTAAACCATCCGTGTCGCGCAGGCGCAAGCACTCTCACGAGGCACACGACCACAGCATCTCTGCCGACGCCGACCGCACGACTCTGTGGGTGGCCTTGATTGTGCTGAGCGTCTTTATGGTCGCCGAAGTCATCGTCAGCCTTCTGACTGGCTCCCTCGCACTGCTGTCGGATGCCGGGCACATGCTGTCCGACGTCGGAGCGATCGGGCTAGCGCTATGGACCATTCGCCTCGCCGCTCGGCCTGCCCAAGGGGCGTGGACCTGGGGCCTCAAACGCGTGGAAACCATCTCCGCCGCGGTCAACGGCATTACGCTCCTGATCGTGGCTGGAGTCATCGCTGTGGAGGCAGTCCGGCGTCTGTTCGAACCACCCGAGGTCGACGGTGGCCCCGTGCTCATCGTTGCCCTGGTCGGGGTGGTCGTGAACATCGTCGTCGCGTGGTTGGTTGCTCGCGCCAATCGCTCAAGCCTCAATATCGAAGGTGCCTACCAACACATTCTTACCGACCTCTACGGCTTCCTCGGAACCATTGTTGCCGCGCTCATCATCATGGTGACCGGGTGGACTTTTGCCGATGTCATTGCGTCCCTTCTGGTGTGTGCCCTCATGGTGCACGCAGCGTGGAATCTCTTGCGCGCCGTCGGCCGAATTCTGCTCGAAGCAGCCCCGGAAGGAATTGACCTCGAGGAAGTCATCACCCACTTTCTTGAACTTCCCCACGTGCAGCGCGTGCATGACCTGCATGTGTGGAGCGTCGCGAGCGACCTGCCGGCACTATCAGCCCACATTGTTGTCGACGACGAGTGCTTTACCGACGGACATATTCCCGAATTACTCGGCCAAGTGCAGCACTGCGTCGCGGGACATTTCGACGTTGAACACTCCACCTTCCAGTTCGAGCCGCCTCATCACGGGTCAAAAGAACTCTCCGTTCACCCTTGAGCGGGCAAGGAGCACTGATCCGGCACGCTCCCGAGCAACGGAAGGGGTGCCTGCAAGCAAAGTTCCTCCTTGGCGAATGAGATGAGCGTGAACTTGAGTGCCTGGGCTCTATAGATAATCGCGAAAGTCCGCCAGTTCCTGGCCGACGCGAGAGATGTACGTCGGCAGCGTCATGCCTGTCATTGACGAGTAGTGAGTGATCCGAGCGACCTGAGTGCCATTGCCGCAAGTTTCGCGGAGTTTGTCGAGTGACGCCGGAGCATAGAGGGCCTTGTAGACCTGAGCGCCGAGCCCAACGATGAGCGGGTTCCGGCTACCTAGAGTTTGGAGTTCCTCGCAAAGCCCGTCGACCTGCTCGCGCACGAAGCGTGGATCCCGTAGAAGCGTGTTGATGGGCATCGACTTGCTGCTTCGGAACGGCGCGAGCGTACCGTTTCGCATTTTCACGAGATCGGTAATGTACGCGCCCTCGAGTCCATTGCCTTTGCATGCCTCACGTAGACGCCTATCGCTTGTGCGACCACACTCTTCATGAAAACTGGCGAAGCTTAAGCGATCAGTGACGGCGGTGATGCCCGCCGCTCTCTCGGCAAAGTTGAGGGCGACGAGTACAAGATCTGTGCGTAGCGAAGGGAGCTCGGTATCCAACTGTTGCTGGCTCCGCACTTCTCCAAACGTGCGAACTACAGAATCGAGCTTCAATTGTGGAGCGCGGATGGAGTCGGGGCTCCACGGAGATTCATTCCACACGGTCCAACTCCCGCAGAGACCGTAGCGCGTGCGCATTAAGTCGAAGATTTGGTAATCCACTGACGAATCCCTCGAGATTAGTTCTTCAGTTAGTTGGCTCTGAGGGTAGCGTTGGAGAGGACTGGTTTTGAAATCGTTAGGACGTCCACCATGGCTACCGACAATACCCCCACAATCGATGAGTTTCGGCCGGTGGTGTTAGCCGTTCTTGCTGACGGCAAAGTTCGTGGTTTTCGAGAACTATGTGAACTTGTCGCTGATGCCGCTGGGCTTACAGCCGAAACACGAGGCGAGCGGCTTGATTCCGGTCAGATGCGCTATCGACACCGAATCGGGTGGGCATGCTCAACCATGACTAAAGCTCGATTGCTTGATCGCCCTAAGCAGGCGATGTATCAAATCACGCCCGACGGTCTGACGGTTGCGCGTCGCAATCTTCCTATTTATACCGGCAAGGATCTCGCGGAATGGGAGGCATGGCGCGAATACCAAAGCGAGGTCGCGGCCCGTCGATCGGCCGATGACGCCCCCGCCGGTGCGGTTCCGGAGATCGAACAAGATGCCGATCCGGTCGAGGCCATCGCTGCGCGGTCGCGGGACTTTAACGCTCAGGTGGAAACCGATCTGCGCAAGCGTCTTCAGGAAAACTCCCCTGAGTTCTTCGAAAAAGCCGTCATCGACTTGTTGTGGGCAATGGGCTACGGCGGAGATTACGGCGAGAAGCAGCATGTGGGTCGATCGGGTGACGGTGGGATTGATGGCATCATCCACCAGGACGCGCTCGGCCTTACGAACGTGTATATCCAGGCGAAACGCTATGCCGACACCAACAGGGTGGGAGAACCCGAGATCCGTAACTTCATCGGCTCTCTCGATGCGCAGGGCGCAAATCTCGGGGTCTTCATCACGACCTCATCCTTTCTGGACAGGGCCAAAGGAACGGCCGCAGGCTACCGCCACGGGCGGATCGTGCTGATCGACGGCATCCGACTCACGAAACTGATGCTGACCTACGGCGTTGGCGTGGAAAAGGCCCACGAGTTCACGCTCTTCTCCGTCGACGAGGACTACTTCGAAGAGGACATGCAGTAAGAAATGGCCTGCAGCGTGCCACACGCCGCGGGCCATTGCGAACTCACGTTCCTACTTGTTGAACGTAATTTGAGTGAACTTCTCCGTCTGCTCGCGGATGCCCGTTTCGGTTGGAAAGCGCTCGATAGAGGAAGCACCGTAGAATCCGACGATGCCCTCCGTGTTGTCGAGGATGTACTGGGCGTCCTCGGGATTCGCGATGGGGCCACCGTGGCACAGGCACAGGATGTCCGGGTTGACGCTGCGAGCAGCATCGGCAAGTTCCTGAACCTTTGTCGCTGCCTCTTCGAGGCTAAGCGCGGTCTGTGCCCCGATCGTGCCCGAGGTCGTGAGGCCCATATGCGGTACGAGAATATCGGCGCCGGCAGCGGCCATCTCTTTCGCCTGCTCGGTATCGAAGACGTACGGCGAGGTGAGAAGATCAAGCTCATTCGCCATGCGAATCATGTCGATCTCGGGGCCAAAGCCCATACCGGTTTCCTCAAGATTCGCGCGGAAAACACCGTCGATGAGGCCAACCGTCGGAAAATTCTGTACGCCCGCGAAACCGATCTCTTTGACCTGCTTCAAGAAATGCGGCATCACGCGGAACGGATCCGTGCCGTTCACGCCAGCGAGCACAGGGGTGTGCTTCACAACAGGAAGCACCTCGTTTGCCATCTCCATGACGATGCCGTTCGCGTCGCCATAGGCGAGAAGGCCCGAAAGGGAACCGCGGCCCGCCATGCGGAAACGGCCGGAATTGTAAATGACGAGAAGATCAATCCCGCCGGCTTCCGCCGACTTCGCTGAAATGCCGGTACCGGCACCGCCGCCGATAATCGGCTTGCTGCTCGCGACCTTTGCGCGCAGCGCTTCAAGGATTTCTTTGCGGGACATGTCAGTTCTCCTTCTTTCCCGATTGGTTGCGGATAAGTTCGTGGAGGCGCTCGGCCATCGCGCGGCCGAAGCCCTCGTCATTGATCGCACAGTCTTGCTCGTGAACGGCAACGGTGCTGCCTTCGAGGCTCTGCTTCACGGCGTCAAAAAGTGCGGTATCTGCTTCGGGGTCATGGAATGGGCCGCCCTCAACGTCGATGCCACTCAAGCCTTTTGTGGGAATGAAAAGCTCGGTGGGCCCCTTCGCGGCGGCAAGCTTCGTGCCGATGCGGCGACCCAGTTCGTGTGTCTCGGTGGGGGAGGTGCGCATGAGGGTGACCGTCGGGTTGTGCACGAGGAATGTGCGGCCCTCAAACTCGCTCGGGACCGACTCTTGTGGACCGAAGTTCACCATGTCGAGGGCGCCAAGGCTGACCACTTGCGGCGTTCCCGTACGCCCTGCCATCTCGAGCCGGTCGGGTCCGGCACTGAGCACTCCACCCACAAGATCGTCGGCGAGTTCCGTTGTCGTCAGATCGCACACGCCAACAATCAATCCCGACTCAATGAGCTTTTCCATTGCCCGACCGCCTGTGCCGGTCGCGTGAAACACGAGCACTTCGTAGCCGAGATCCGCGAGAGTCTTGCGAGCCTCATCTGCTGCGGGTGTGGTGAGCCCGAACATCGTGAGCCCCACGAGAGGGCGGTGCTCAACGGGGGCTCTCTTCGTGCGGGCTTCGAATTCCTTCGCCATTCCCGCGATTGCTGCGGCCGCATTGCCGAGTACCATCGCAGAAATCGAGTTGATGCCGGCAACATCCACGACCGAATACATAAGTGTCGTGTCCGTTTCGCCGACATACGGAGAAACATCCCCCGAGGCCATCGTCGAGACCAGCAGCTTCGGGAAACCAACCGGGACCGCCTGCATCGCCGGTGCCGCGACTGACGAACCACTTGAGCCACCGACCGCAAGTAGACCGTGAATGCGGCCCTCATCCGCGAGCTTCTGCACGATCGTGGCAGCACCGCGACCCATGACCGCCATCATTTCTCCGCGGTCGCGGCGCTCCCTAAGTTTCGCGGCATCCTCGCCGGCAGCGTCGATGACCTCATCGGAAGAGACATCCGCGAAATCGGCCGTGGAAAACGAGCCGACGTCGACGGCGAGCACGTTGACCCCCATTTCTGTGAGACGCGCTTTCAGCCAGGCATAATCTTCGGCTTTCGTATCGAGCGTTCCTACCAAAGCAATGGTTGTCATCAGGCACTCCTTCGTCATCGACTCTTTCCACCGTAGATTCTGCGAATGGACGCTGGCTAGGAAGTTTCCTCCGCATCTGGCCCCGACGGTTTGACGGCTCGCCAAGGCAGTCGTGCACGTGCGCGGCCTCGAGCACTCAGGTTTGTTATCTGTTCGTGATGTTAACTGGGTCCCGCAAGGGGAGCTCGAACAGCTTGTAGACCACGAACTCGACGATTCGGGAGAGCTACATGTTTTACGACATCGACGACAAGGCCGTGCGCGGCACGATTTCGAATACCAGGGGAACCGTCCCCGCGATCGAATCATCCAACAGAGATCTCAAGAACGGCGCGTCGGACTTGGGGGGATCGCTGCTGCACAGCAAACAAACGTCGGCTGCGCTCGCGGGGGACGTTGCGTCAGCTTTCGAATCAGCGGGTCAGGCGCTCGTGGAGATGGTGAACAACAACATCGATTCCACGGACGATGCAGTGCAGAAGTACACCCAGGGCGATCAGCTCATGTGCACGGCGGCTAATGCTGGTAACCAGCAGGCCCATGTGAGCGATATGCCCGGCATGCAGTGAAAATGATCGACGAGTGAGGAACTGCAATGACTTTTGACGTACCAGAAATCGAAGACCCGTCGATCGTGACCGGTGGTGCCTCGGAGATCCGCACCGCTGGCGAGAATGTCCAACAGAAGATGAGGGACACCTCGAATGCATGGCAGCCCATCAGCGGGCAGTACCACGCTCCTGAGGAGGGTCAGGTGCACCGCGCCATGAGGACCCCCGAAGAAATGGCTGACGAAATTATGAAGTCGGCCGGCAAGGTTGCCGACGGTTTGGATGCCTATGCGGACAAACTGGGGCCGCTCAGGACGCGAAAGACTGACCTCGAAGAAGAGATCAAGAAGTACGAAGCGGCGAAGGCGCTAGCGGACCCCACTGACGCTGCTGCTCAGGCCTCCCTTGCCGCGTGGGAGCTGAGATTGCAGAATAAGTGCACCAAGCTGCGGATTGACCGTGATGCGGCGGATTCGTCGTGCGCGAGCTCGATCAGAAACACGACCGAGAGCGCCGGCGCCGTGATCGGGAAAAAGCTCCTGGGGGCTATCACCCGCGGAAACAATATTGAAGGTGCCATGGGGGCGCTGCTCCAGTTCGGCAAGCTCGGTACAGACTTCGTCAAGTACTACAGCACGTACTTTTTCTATTCGAACGGCAGCATCAAGATTCGGCAGGGGTGGGCACCTAAGCTTCTGCAAAATATCGCTAAAAAGGGCGAGTTCGGCAAGGGGCTTGTCAAGGGCCTGACCGGCTGGGACGCGGATGCCGTTACCAATGGTGGTCAGTTCCTCGCGAAGAACTCGCCGATGAACCCCCTGGCCAAGCCCAATTCGTTCGGTGGCGCGCTCCAGGCGGTCATTGGCCGCAGCATGCTCAAGCTTGAAGGCAAGCATTCGCGAGTGCCGCACGCTCACAGCCAGGGGCTGACGAAAGCCAAGTGGGGCAAGGTCGCTACGGGCGCGAAATGGGTATCCCGGGCAGGCACAGGAATCTCGGCTGCGACTACCGCGGTGGACTCGTGGCAAACCGACTCAAAGGTTCACCCGAACATGGGCAACGTGGAAAAGGGCGCGCGCGCAGGCGTGTCTGCTGCCGGCGCTACGGCAGGCGGCTGGGCCGGCGGCAAGGCCGGTGCGGCCATGGGCGCTGCGATCGGCTCCTTCGGCGGCCCGGTTGGTACCGTGGTGGGCGGTGTTGCCGGCGGCATCATCGGCGGCGTCGCTGGCGGAGCCGCAGGTGGTTGGCTTGCGAACAAGGTGAAGGATCCCATTGGCAATCTCTTCGACTGACGCGCAAAAAACGCCGAGCTACGGCGGTTTCTATTGATCGCGTACGTCGAAAACGAGGATGTGAGGAGAGGCAATGCCCGATTCGGGTAAGTCAGTACCCGCAGAGATGACGACCTATACGCACCCGGACATGGTCGTCGATGTGTTCGCACCTCGCGGGTGGGAAGAAGACACGTCGGGAGCTGACCGAGGCATCTTCATTTACCTTTCGGATGAAATCTGGAACGAGCAGTTCCGCCCGAACATCGTGCTCATCCAGAGGAAGGCCGAGGCGGGCATCGAGACCCTGGAAGGGCTCGCGGCGATCCAGGACGAGGTCGAGGATTCCTACGCGGATACGCTCGACGAATACCGGATCATGCATCTTGATGCGGACACCGTCGGCGTTCAGGGCGTGCCGGGGCTGCAACGCATTGCGTCGTACACCAACCAGGACGGCATCCCGCTGGTGATGTTCCAGTGGACTGCGGTGCACAACGGCGTCCACATTGACCTCACCATCACGTACCCCACCGAGCTGCTGGGCGAGAGAGCGCAGCTGATCTTGAACATGGGGCACAGCCTGCTGTGGAAGGAGTCGGCACAGTGACTGAGCAGATCAACACGGGCAGCGACGGCACCGCGGTGGAACTCGGCTTCGAGAGCTTCATGATGCTGCTCGAAAAGGGAATCCCGAACGAGGGTTTTCGAGTCGTTGATGTGAACGACCAGGTCGTGGCAAGTGATGGTCGCGTTGCCGACGGCACCGAGGGCATCTGGCGCACCCTCAAGGACTATCGCTACCAGCTCACGATCACGTCGGTTGCCGGCAACGGAGCGGAAGACAACCGCTTCCTGTGGCTCGGGCCGGACGGCTGCGTGAGCGCCCAGACCGTTCTTACGAGCGAGGTCTCTGCTCCGCCGAGTTTCGTGCTCAAGTCGCATCAGCTCTCGAGCAGGTATGCCGTGCTGTTTGATCTCTCGGATCTCACGCCCATCGCCGACAAAGACTTCACGTCTAATGACTCAGTGAAGATCGACGCGGAAACGTGGGAGAACCTCGTTCTCGAGCCCGGGGAGGAAGACAAGCTCCATAAGGCTCAGCAGGATGTCGCCGCGGCCGTGCGCGAGGTTTCACCCGGCGTGGCCGGCGACGTGACCCAGGGCCTCTACGAGCAGGTCGTTGTGGCCTCCGAGAAGCACACCGAGAACGGCCCGAAGCCGATCGCGACCGCGTGGGTGTCGACCCCGCACGGCTACCTGTCCTTCTATTCCGAGCCGCGCAAGATCTTCGGTAGCTCCCACTACCTTCAGCCAACCGATGCGTGGGTGCTGTACATGATGGCCGCCCATCAGCTTCCCTCCCAGCAGCAGATCTCCGCGTGGTAAGAGGTGCCGTCGCTCGGCGGTGGCGAGAGAGGAGGATGGACGCATGAAGATTCTTCTGTGGGTCCTCATCTTCGTTGTCACCACGGCGATCTTTGCGTTCTACATGTTCCACGTTCGGTATCAGGAGAACGCCGAGTGGTACGACGACTACCGCGAGATTCCGAACCTGTGGATCCTGCCCTATTGCACGCCGGTTTTTAGCGTCGGGGCGCTGCTCATCCTCCACGAGGAGCTGGGGTTTCCTGGCGGCGCGTTCGTGGCTGAGCCGCTGCGGATCCTCGGGATCATCACCGTGGTCATGATCCCCATCGGCATTCTCGGCGGGATTGGGGTGCCGCTTCCCTGGCCGTTCGCGCCGCGCTGGGTTGTCGAGCGCCGCAAGAAGGATCGCGCCGCACGAAAGCGCACCACCTCCGACGCCTAAACCGAAAGACCAGAGCAGCAGCGCCTATATTCCCCGCGCCGCCATCACCTCGCGCACGGGACTCATGCGCTCCTCGTGCTCGCGAGCGCTATACGCGCCGAGCTTCAGATCATCCGTGAGGCGACCATCCACGAGGATCACGAGGCGGCTCGCACGCGCGGCAACCTGCGGATCGTGCGTCACGAGAATGAGCGTTGTGCCGGCGTCATTGAGGCGCGAAAGCACATCGAGAATCTGCTGACTCATCGCCTGATTGAGCGCGCCCGTGGGCTCATCGCCAAACACTACGCTCGCGCCGTTAACGAGTGCGCGGCAAATCCCCGCCCGCTGCAATTGCCCACCGGATGCCTGCCCGGGCAGGTGATCGGCGATCGACGCGATCCCGATGTCGGTCATGAGTTCCTCGGCACGCGCCACGATTTCACTGCGCGGACGCTCACCCGCGAGGAGTCCGGGCAACACGATGTTGTCGCGCAGATCAAGGCTCTGCAGAAGGTGCGGTTCTTGAAAAACGAAGCCGATATGACGCAAGCGAACGTCGGCAAGCTCCCGCTCCCCAAGCCCCGTGAGTTCCCGCCCGCCGAGCGTGACCGTGCCGGCCGTGGGCCGATCCATTCCCGAAAGCATGTGGAGAAGAGTCGTTTTCCCCGAGCCCGAAGGTCCCATGATCACCACGAACTCCCCGGCTGCAACCTCGAGGTCGATGCCGTGTAGCACGCGTTGGCTGTAATCCTTGATGATTCCTGACGCGCTCAGCATGAGATTCTCCTAGTCGCGAAGGGCGAGGGTGTGAAGACGAAGTGTGGACGTGCGAGTCGCGAGCAGCACGCACGCGAAAACTGCCGCCGGAACAAGCAGCCACGCAACCCACGGATTTGGCATGAGGGAGATTCCGGGGGCACCCATCTGCCCCATGACGAGCCGGAACAGGGGTTGGGTGGCGAGGGAGGCGAGGGCCACGCCCGCGGCAACGCCCACAATTCCGACGCTTGCTAACTGCACCATGTGCATGCGCGTGAGCGCGGTGTTTCTCATCCCGAGTGCCGTGAGTGAGGCGAGTTCACGCCCGCTGCGCGCGATGAGAAGCACCACGAAAAGGGCGACGATGAGGAATGTTTGCCCAAGCGCGATCGCCGCCGCGATCCACGTGACGGTGCGCAGCTGCGCGATCGCGCCGCCCATCGTTTGCGAGGCGTAATCCGCCATGTGCGTGACCCGCGCTCCGGGGAACTCGTGCGAGAGCCTCGCGGCAACGGCGTTGGCATCCTCACCGGGGGCGAGGCGCACGTACACGAGCTCCGCGAGGGGCCTGGTGGGGGCAGCAAATGCCGCCTTTGCGGTCATGCCGCCATTCGTGATGTCTTGGTACACCCCGGAGATCCGCAGCCGTCGGACCTCACCCTCGCCGCGAAGCGTGACCGTTTCGCCCACGCTCGCGTCGAGCGCCTTCGCTTCGTTCACGGAAAGAGAGATCTCCGATGCGCTCGCGGGCGCGGCGCCCTCCTGATAGGTGAGCGGAAAGGCCGCGTGGTCACCTACCTCAACGAGCACGCTTTCCCACTCGCCTTCGGGGTTTTGGGCCTCGAAGCGGCCCGTGGTGAGATGCGCGGTCTCGGTGACCGCGGGATCGGTTGCGAGGCGCGAGAGGAGGGATGCGGGAGATTCGGCGTTCTCACGCACATCGATCCGCAAGTCCGCAGAGCCCACGCCGAGATAGGTGGCGAACTGCGGGTTCGCGAAGGTCGCGGCAATGTTTGCGGGCACGATGATCGCGAAAGCGCTGAGGGCGATCACGGCGATGAGCAGCAGATTTTGAGGATTGAGCGCGCCGCGTACGCCAAGAAAATCGGGAACTGTGAGGCGTGTGCGGGCAAGCTGCCACCGCGGCGCGTGTCGAACTCGCCGGCGCGTGTTTCCCGTGCGCAGCGCTTCTGCGGCCGACATTGTGGCGATGCGACGCATGAGCAGCCAGCATGAAGCCACGATCGCGAGGGTTCCCAAGGTTGCTACGCCTACCGGGGCCGCCACGAGCGCCACGTGGAAGTGAGGTTTACCGATGTACATGAGCACGCCCCGGCTTGCGAGGGTTCCAAGCGGGAACGAAATGAGAAGGCCCGCGAGCGCACCCGCCGCGGTGAGAGCCGCGTACTTGAGAATGAAAAGACCCTTGAGTTTTCCGATCGGTGCGCCGATTGCTTTGAGCGTCGCGATCTCCGCCATATCGGTGTGGAAGGCCGCGAGGAAAGCGAAGCGCAGGGCGAGGAGGGCAATCACGATCAGCAGCCCCGCGATGAGGGTGGCGACGATCGCGAGGAGCAGTGCGCTGAGCGCATTCATGAGCGCGAAGATCGTGGAATCAACCATGACGCCTTGTGCGGGAAGTCCCGCGTGGATGTAGGCGTCTTTGACCTCCTGGAGGCTCGCGCCTTCCTTGAGCTGGAATTCGATGAGGTATTCGGGCTCGAGGTGTGCGCGGGCGGCCTCGAAGTCGCTTTCGTTGACGACCAGGCGCTTCGAGGTGACCATCGATGGGTTCATTTGGGCATCGCGTGCAAACCCGGCAACCGTCAGAACTTGTTGTGTGCCCCCGAGCTCAAGCGTGACCGTGTCTCCCTTTTTCGCGAGATTCTCCGCCTCGTAGTACACGGGAAGCCACACGTCGCCGGGGGAGGGGGCCACGCGGTTGCCGTGTTCGTCGAGGAGCAGGTCGAAGCGCTCGGGGGAGGTGACGAGGGCGGGCTCGAGTACGGAATTGGCCTGGTTCTCGCCCGCGATCGTGAGGCGTGCTGTGGGAACCGGAAGGGTTTCCATGACGTCGGTGTCGGCGATGCCCGATTGGGTGCGCGCCCACGCGGTGATGTCGTGAGGATTGAGGGGACCGGCGTGCATTTGAACGATGTCGGGAGGGCGGGAATCGGCCCAGAAGCTCTCGAGGGCAACGGCAGTGCGGGAGAGAAGAACGGCGCTTGTGCACGCGAGGAGGGAAGCGACGGCAACGATCGCAAAGAGCACGAGCGAAACTACACGGTTGCGCCGGAGATCGGCGCGCAAGAGGCGCCAGAGCATTGGTCCCCCTGGAGGTTGCGGTAGTACTTCCAGTGTAGTGCTCGGACCCGCGCCGCAGGTCCCGAATGAAGGTGGAAATAACGGCGTGAGACCCCTCTGTTTCAGTGGCGCCTAGGAAGTTTTCTCTACTCGAGAAGGGGGGGGGCAGGGTGGCGGCGGGGCGCCGGTAGCTGTACTGTAAATGAGAACAGTTACCATTCGAGGAGGGGTTCATGCGGATTCTCCGCTCCACCTGCGCCACGCTCGCGGCTTTCACGCTCGCCCTCGCGCCCGCCTTTGCGGGGCCCGACGACGACCGTACGGTCCAGACGAACGCGCATATCGACGCGCCCAAGGTCTTTTGGGACAAAGACGCCAAGACATTCCAGATCAACTCCCAATCCAACGGGAAAACACTCCCGCTGGACAAGACCACCAACTGGGTTGGACGTGGCTACCAGGACGACGGCACGCAAAGCTACATCTTTGACGTGACGAAGGATCCGCGCCTCGCGTTCCTCGGAAAGGAAGGCGACCACCTCTACATGGCGCCTCACAGTCCCGGGCCGGGCAACACCCCGATCTGGTCAGGGTTCGGCGCCGACACGGCAGTGCCCATCGAAGAGTTCCAGGACGAGAACTTCACCATCGAGCTGACGGGCTTCAACGGCCCCGGCGAGATGAACATGTTCAACTACTCGAGCTACGGCAACCTGCCGGTCACGCATCTGTTCTCCTCGCACGATCACAACTCGCGCGCCGTGTGGCTCGACCCGGGCACGCACACCCACAACTTCACGACCTTCACGAAACCTGGCCGGTACGAGGTCACCTACGAGGCGAGTGCCCGGAAGTCCGACGGCACCTTCACCTCCTCGAAGCCCACCACGCTCGTGTGGCGCGTGGGTGGCACCAACCCCGCCGACGAAAAGCTCGGCGACGTCAAGACGGCCTACGACAAGGCTGCTGGAGTGACCGGCGAATCCACCCCGACCTTCACCATCGCCCCGCACACCGGCAAGAAGAAGGACGGCGACGAGCGCCTCACCGACCTCACCTTCGATGCCGGCAACGCCGAAGCAGAAGGCACCGTCGTGTTCTACATCGACGGCTACCACCTCGCCGAAGTGCCCGTGAAGGGCGGCAAGGCCACGTGGAGCGAGATGATCGGCTCGCAGAAGTCGACCTTCCAGGCCGTTTTCGTGCCCACGAAGGGCGCTGCTCGCTGGATCAGCGCGCCGCTCACCTCGAGCACTGGCCAAGCAGCTACGTCGACGAAGGACGCGGGCGACCTCCCCACGGAAACCCCCGACTCTGTCGCAACCGGCTTCCCCAAGGGAGAGGTAAAGGTCAGGTCACGCGACGTTTCGGTGAGCGCGAAGGCCGGCGACAAAGACACCCTGATGAAGCTCTCCACGAAACCTGCCGACGACTCCCTCACCTATCACGTCTCGGGCGGGTTCTACGAAAAGGGCTCCAAGTTCGCGACGTGTGACGTCGATGCCGTCAGTGGCCCTGGCCGCCGAAGCTTCGATATCGACCGCGAAGCATGCATGGGCGACAAGTATGACCTCCGCCTGACCCTCGAGCCGCTTCCGCGTGCCGCAATCGGCAACACCGAAGTCGCGGACTTCGGCCCGGTGACCGCCAAAGGTAAGGAAATCTCGACTCAGTTCTCCGAGAACGGCGCAACGGGCACTCCGGACGCACCGGAGGGCGGGGATGCGTCGGACCCGGGCGCCGGAGATGAAGGGGCCGACGGTTCCCTCCTCAACACCCCCGTGACCATCAACAACGGGCACGTTGACCTGCGCGTCATGGACGTCGACGGAAGCTTCTCCGTCGCCCTCGGAGACGACTCGCGCCAACACGCGAAGAAGTCCGTGCTTCGCACGATCGACTCGACGACGCTCGAGGTCACGAAGCTCGCGAAGGCCAAGCGCGAAGGTAACGTCCTTGCCGATAAGAGCTACGACGTGCTCGGCCCGAAGGGCAGCGAGCTGTATGTTCTCCCGCAGTCCCAGCAGCAGGGCCGGGTGTGGCCGGGCTTCTCGAGCGAAGAACTCGATCGCGACAAATACCCCGAGGGTGCAACGATGACGCTCACCCCCGTCAGCGCCCCCGAAGGCGGTAAGTGGTTCGCGTACACCGAGAACCTCGGCACGATCCAGAAGATGTACGCCACGAGCGAGAAGGCTTCCGACATCCCGCTTCCGCCCGGCACCCACATGCACACCGCGTGGGCATTCACGAAGCCGGGTACGTACACGATCGACGTCACGGCGCACGCTAAGCAGGCGAGTAACGGCGAGCGCAGCGCCGATAACGGGGAGGCTACCGCCAAGACTCAGCGCCTCACCTTCGTAGTGGGCGAGCAGCCGGGTAGCGACCAGGGCGGCGCCGAGGGCCAGGATCCGTCGGGCGAAAACCCGGCCCAGCCGGGCAACCCCGCTGACGGTGCCGGTGACACCGATGGGACCGGAGCCGAAGGCGATCCCGCGGGCGCCGGCGCCTCTGATGCCGGTGGCAGTGCACCCGCAGCTTCCGACGCCGGCGATGCATCCGATGCAGGCGGCGACGATCTACTGGGCGACCTCCCGCGCACAGGCGCGAGCGTTGGCCTGACCGTTGCTGCCGCGAGCGCGCTCGCGGCCGGCGGTGCGGCGCTCACAAGGCGTCGCAAGAACAGCTAAACGCTCACAGCTACAGAAAGGGCCCGCGCTTCTCCAGGGAGGCGCGGGTCCTTCATGCTGCCTCTTCCCGTCTCGGATCCTTTCCCCGTCTCAGGTCATGAAGAAAAGTGGGGTTTGGTGCTGTGTCGGGCCGGGGGCGCCGTCGAATCTTCATAAACAGTGACGGCATTTGGGGGATCGACAAGGTGACGGTTTTTCGGGGGGGGGGGCGGGCCCTTCATGCGCCTCTTCCCGTCTCAGATCATGAAGAAAAGTGGGGTTTGGCGCTGTGTCGGACTGGGAGCGCCGTCGAATCTTCATAAAGAGTGACGGCATTTGGGGGAGTCGGAAGGTGACGGCATTTGGGGAGTTGAGGAGGGGCGGTGTTTCGGGGAGTTGGAAGGTGACGGCTTTTCGGGGGAGTTGGAAGATGGCGATGTTTCGGGGAAACGAGAAAGCGGCGCCACCCGGGGGGAAGGTGGCGCCACTCGGGGCATCGAGGAGAGGGCCGCCGCTAGACGAGCGTCAGACAAGCGTCCGCTTCGTTAGTCGCAGCTGCACGTCTGCACATTCCGCGACCCGCTTCGAGTGGGTCACAACGATCACGCACTTACCGGCTTTCGCCGCGCCCCGCAGAATCTCGATCACCTCTTCCGCCGTGTCCTCGTCGAGGTTGCCCGTCGGCTCGTCCGCGAGAATCACCGGCGCCTTCGATACGAGCGCACGCGCAATCGCGACGCGCTGCTGCTGCCCGCCCGAAAGGCGAAGCACATTGCGGGTCGCCTGGTCCTTCGTGAGACCGAGGTTCTCGAGGCTTTCGACGCCTGCCTTCTTATCCACGAGACGAAGGTTTTCGAGCGGAGTGAGGTAGTCAATCAGGTTGTAGTTCTGAAACACGAGAGAGATCTGCTCGCGGCGATGCTTCGAATACCCCGTCTGTGCGATATCGGTTCCGTTGAACCGCACCGTGCCACCGGTGGGCGCTTCAAGGCCCGCAAGGAGGCTCAACAGAGTGGATTTGCCCGCACCGGATGCGCCGACGATCGCGTAGAGCTTCCCGAGCTCAAAGGTTGTCGAGACGTCCTCGAGAACCCGGCCGCGAGACTGTTCGTAGGTGTAGCTGACGTGATCGAGGTGAAGAATGCTCATGATGTGCTCCTAGCTCATAGAGGCGAGAATTGACTTCGGGCTGCGCCGAAAAACAGGAATAAGAACCGCTGCGACAGCAATGGCGACGATGAGGGCGCCCACGCCAAGCGCAGCCAGGGCCGCGAGCGGACTCGCGGAAGGGGAGAGGGCTTCGAGAACCGGGTCGTGAGAGCGGGCCAGGAGAGCCTCGCTCACGGCATTCGTCGCGAGGAGCCCCAGCCCAAGAGCGAGAATCGCCGCGACGGCTACGAGCGCGCAAATCTCCGTGAGGAACTGACGAAGGATGCTTCCCTTCGACCTTCCAAGGGAGAGCAGAATCCCGATCTCGTGAAGGCGGCCGCGCGCCCAAAACGCGAGCACGAGCACGAGCACCGCGATGCTCACTGCGCTCAGTCCAAGAACGAGCCATGTGAGAAGGCGTTCCACGCCGGCGATCGAGGCAAGGACGGTACGAAACTGCGCCGAATTATCCTCGAGGCTCAGGTGAGGGCGAGCCTTATGCGCCTTCGCGAGCACGGCGGGAAGAGCCTCAGCGCTCGCGGTGCTGTATCGCGCGAGGGTCAACGACGCCGGATCGGTTAGGGGCGACATGTCTTCGGCCGCGGCGAAAATACGGTTCTCGGCGGCGCCCGCAGGAAGGCCGGACGGATTCTCCGCGCGACCGCTAAAGATGCCGGTCACGACGAGACGCACGAGCTTGCCGTCACGTACGAGCGTGATCGCGCTTCCCACCGACAGGTGGTTCTTCGCGGCAAAGTCCTTGTGCACGAGGGCGCCGTGCGACGAAGACTTCAGGTGCTCGCCCTGCTCAAGCGTGAAAAGCTTGCCTTGAAACAGCGGGTTCAACTGCGAATTAGTCGTCGCCGTCGCCGTCATTTCATTCGCGAACTCCGGGTCAAGCTGCACTGCTCCGGCCGCCGTGACGGGACGGTGACCTTTCGGTTTCACCAGAAGATCGGTCTCGTACGCACTTGAGGTCACGCCGGGAAGCGTCGCGAGAGCGTCGGCATCGGTGCGGGCGAGGCTGGCGTCGGAATTCTGCGCCGTGAAACCAGCCCCGACGTTCCGATCGATCGCGCCGCTAATATCGCCCATCGTGGCGCGCACGCCTGATTGCGCCACGAGCCCCGTGAAAATCAAGGTCATGAGCAGGAGAAGAATGATGCTGCGTGCGGGGCGCCTGCGCAGTGAAAGCACGGCGAGGCGCGCCGAAGAAAGGCCTCTCATTTGAGTGCCACCAAAAGCTTCTTCGGGGCCGTGCGAAGCATCGGGAGTGCGGCGAGTAGCACGCATACGATAATGACGACGGCCGCTGCGATCGCGACGTATGCAACATCCTGATTGCCGAGGCTTACGTGCAATGAATCGAGAGTTTTAAGCGCGCTCGACGATTCGAGATCGGCGCCGGCCTGCTGCCCGGGAGCAAAACCATTCTTCGCAGAAGAATTGACGCTTCCCAGCACCGAAGAGCCAATAGATTGCGCGATAAACGTGCTCACGAGAAACGAGAGTCCGATCGCTGGAATGGCGATGAGCCCAAGCTCCATCCAGTACTGGCGCAGCATTCCACCCTTGGTGGTGCCCACCGAAAGGAGCACACCCGTTTCCTTCTTGCGTTCACCGAGCCACAGGAACAGCATGAGGCTCAGAAGCGCAATGGCCAGGACGAACGTTGCGATTTTTGCGCCGTTCATGATCGAGCGAACGCCATCAACCGCACCGGTGATGCCCGCGAGATACTGCGTCGACGGGGCAAGCTGATAGTTGCGCCAGTCGATGCCGAGACGGCTCGCTTCCTCCGCGACCGCCTTGAGCTCAGCGCCCTTCTTCACGAAGAAATTAGCGTCCTGATAAATCTCGGTCTTCGCCGTCCATCCATAGAGCTCGCGCGTCGTGTCAAGATCCGTGAATAGCGTATTGGCGAAAAGCTCGCTGCGCTGGGCAACGGGCCTCGGGTTATCTCCCGAAAAAAGGCCGACGATTTCCGTTTTGACCTCGGTCGTTGACTTGTTCTGGTTATCCACATCGAATTGGTTGCCCTTCACGGTGATCTCATCGCCCACCTTGAGGCCATTTGCTTTCGCGAGATCCTCGTGAATGAGGGCCTTGTGCGAGTCCCCACTTTGCAGGTGGCGGCCTTGCGTGAGGGTGAGCGCCCCACCGCGGAAGCTATTTTCCAGCTCAGAGCCGTTCACGCCCCACACGTTGGCGGCGTTGCCGAACTGCTTTTCCTTTTGCTCGTCGTACTCGTTGTGGTCGAGCTTCTTGACGTTTGCGCCCACAAGATCCGCCGTGACGTTCTGGCGCGCGACGTAGCTGTCGACGTTCTTGAGCTTCGCGATCTTCTCGATATCCGCACCCTTCACGGTGCCTGCGCCGCGGGGTGTTCCCTGATTGAACTGCGGGTTGTTTTGCAGAACGAAGCCCGCGCCCGTGCGCCGATCAACCTGTGCTCCCGCCGCATCGGCAGCGCGCGTCACCGAACCGGTCACCATGAGCGCCGACATCATCGCCGCGAAAATTCCCAAAATAATGAACGACTTGACGCGTTGACGTGAAACGTAGCGCCAGGCCCGGCCGAAAGACGACACGGAACGATCCTTTCCAGAAGGCAACATTAGGTGTTTGAGCCGCCGCATAACAGCGTGCGGCAACGACGAAAGAACCTAACGAAGCAGTCTGGAATGGTTCCCAGCTTGGGGTGGGAAAGCCCGGTGAGAGCGGCAGCTCCTCGGGGAAAACTCCGGGATCGAAACGGGTAAAAAGTCCCGAAATCTGCCCTTTTTCTGCGAGAACTCGGGCGATCCCGGATCAATCCCCTAAAACGCCGCGGGAGAGTGAGGTGTGACTAGTCGAGGAAGCCGCGAAGAAGCGCCTCGGTTCCCGCGAGGTGTTCCTCCATCTCGACCGAGGCGACATCCGGCCGTCCGCGAAGAATGGCCTGGACGATCCTTTGATGCTGCTCGCACGAATGCTCAATATTGGGCTGGAGCAGGGGGATCTGGTCAAGAAGCTCGTTGACCCGCATGCGGATATCGGCGAGAACCGGGACGAGGGAGGGAGCGTCAACGAGCTCCCCCATGAGCAGGTGCAGACGCGTGTCGTACTTGCGGTAGTCAGCCAGGTCGGCACCCTGGCATTCCTCGTGGGCGCGCCAAAGCCGTTCGCGGCTTTCGCGTGAAAGCTCTTGGCGGGCGAGCCTGCGCACGATCCCTACCTCGACCACCGCCCGAAGAGCGAGAGTGTCGATGATGGACGCGACGCGACTCGAGGTCTCCGAAAGCGCGCTCGAGGTGGGAAGCGGATTCTTTGCGAACGTCCCGCCGTAGCGGCCCCGTTTCGCTTCGAGGTAACCCGCCTCAACGAGAGCCGAGATCGCCTCGCGAACGGTGTCGCGCGAAACCCCAAGCATCGAGGCGAGCTCGCGCTCCGGAGGAAGCTTTTCCCCCGGAGCAACGAGCCCAAGTTTGAGCGATTGAACAAGCCTGTGCACGGTCCCCTCGAAAGCGTTCGAGGCCGCTCCTGGCTTCAACAGAACCCAGGAGTTCAGCACGGGGGCGGGATCAGGCAGCTCAGTCATCGCTCAACATCTTGTCACAAGCATCGCGACTCAGAGCGGCGTGACGTAGGCGGCGCTCAGGCCGCCATCAACGAGGAACGTCGAGGCCGTGATGAACGAAGCGTCGTCACTCGCGAGGAACGCCACCGAAGCAGCCAATTCCTTCGCATCGCCGAAGCGGCCCACGGGCACGTGCACGAGGCGACGCTGCGCACGTTCGGGGTCCTTCGCGAAAAGCTCCTGAAGAAGAGGAGTGGCCACGGGCCCCGGGCACAGGGCGTTGACGCGAATGCCCTGACGGGCGAACTGCACGCCGAGCTCGCGCGTCATCGCGAGCACCCCACCCTTGGAGGCCGTGTAGGAAATCTGCGAGGTCGCCGAGCCCATCACCGCCACGAAGCTAGCCGTGTTGATGATCGAACCGGACTGCTGCTTCGTCATGTGGCGAAGCGCTGCGCGCGAGCACAGGTAAACCGATTTCAGGTTGACGTCCTGCACCTTCTCCCACGCGGGAAGCTCGGTTGTTTCAATCGAATCGTCATCCGCGGGCGAAATCCCGGCGTTGTTGAAGGCAATATCGACCGAGCCGTACACGCGAGCTGCTTCGTCGAACAGGTGGTTGACCTGCTCTTCGCTCGTGACGTTCGTTTCGACGAAGAGGCCGCCGACCTCCTTGGCAGCCGCCTCGCCGTTTGTCGCATCGAGATCGCCGATGACGACCGTGGCGCCTTCGGCCGCGAACCGGCGGGCGGTCGCAAGCCCGATGCCGGAGCTGCCGCCCGTAATCACGGCGACCTTGCCCTTCAGGCGTTCGGTGAGATCAATCTTGTCGATAGTCGTCTCTGACATGTCAAAACCTTTCTACAAGGGGTGGATGATGGCTAGTCCTGCGCGAAAAAGACATTCTTGGTTTCGGTGAAGGCGAGGGGAGCGTCGGGCCCTTGTTCCCTGCCTAGACCGGACTGCTTGAACCCGCCGAACGGCGTGGAGTACCGCACCGACGAGTGGGAGTTGACGGAGAGGTTTCCCGCCTCGACCCCGCGCGACACGCGAAGCGCGCGGCCGATGTCGCGAGTCCAGATCGACCCCGAAAGCCCGTACTCGGTGTCGTTTGCGAGGGCGAGCGCATCGGCCTCGTCCTCGAACGGCAGCACGGTGACGACGGGGCCGAAAATCTCCTCGTGAACCGTCCGGTGCGTGCGCTCGGGCGTGAGCACGGTGGGCGGGAACCAGAAGCCGGGGCCCGACGGTGCACTCCCTCTAAAGGCGACAAGCGATTCGTCGTCCACGTATCCGGTGACCTTGTCGAGGTGGGCTTTCGCCACGAGCGGCCCCATTTCGGTGTCGTCCTTCGCGGGGTCACCAACCCGGAACTCCTTGACGGCGGGCTCGAAGAGCTCCATGAACTTCTCGTACACGGACTTTTCGACGAGGATCCGTGAGCGCGAGCAGCAATCCTGCCCGGCGTTGTCGAAAACCCCCGCGGGAGCTGCGGCGGCTGCCTTCTCGAGATCGGAATCGGCAAACACGATGTTCGCGTTCTTTCCGCCGAGTTCGAGCGTGAGGGTCTTGACCTGTTCGGCGCAGCCACGCATGATCGTCTTTCCCGTTGCCGTTGAGCCGGTGAACACGACTTTTCGCACGTCGGGATGTGTGACGAACCGGTTGCCGACGACCGACCCTTTGCCGGGAAGAACCGTGAGAAGGTCCTCGGGAAGGCCGGCCTCGAGGGCGAGCTCGGCAATGCGGATCGCCGTGAGTGGTGTCCATTCGGCGGGCTTGAGAACCACGGCGCAGCCAGCCGCGAGCGCGGGTGCGAAGCCCCACGCGGCGATTGGCATGGGGAAGTTCCACGGGGTGATGATGCCGACGACGCCCACCGCCTCATGGAACGTTACGTTCACGCCGCCCTCGACGGGAATCTGCTCGCCGATGAGCCTTTCGGGCGCTGCTGCGTAGTACTCGAGGACATTCGCAACGTTTTGCGCTTCCCACCGGGCTTGCCCAATGGGGTGGCCGGCATTGGCAACCTCGATCTGGGCGAGCTCCTCGTTGTGCTCGGCGACGATGCGGGCAAAACTCCGTAGAACCTGTGCTCGCGCGGCTGGAGCGGTGGCCGCCCAGCGCTTTTGTGCAACGACGGCCTTGGCGATGGCGTCGTCAGTCGCTTCGACGTCGACGAGCTCGATGCTGCGAATGAACTCCTCGGTCGCGGGGTTGATGATGTCGAACGTAGTCATGGGCGCTCCTTAGAGGTATGGGGCGTAGCATTGACGAGGGCTTCGAAGAGTCTGCGGTCGTCGCTTTGCTGTTCGGGATGCCATTGGACGGCAAGGAAGAAGCCCCGTGCTGATGGGGACTCGAGGGCCTGGATGGTGCCGTCGGACGTGCGGGCGGTGACCGTGAGACCGCTGCCAACCTTCGCTACCGCCTGATGGTGGTACACGGGGATATCGTGCGCGCTGCCGCCGAGGATGCTCGCGAGCGTCGAGCCATCGGTGATCTCGATGTCCACCGAGCCGAACACGCCCGGGGCAGGCTGGTATTGATCCGAGCCCACGACGTCGGGCAGGTGCTGGATAAGCGTTCCCGAGTGGACGGTGTTGACGATCTGCATGCCGCGACAGATCGCGAGCAAGGGCAGCCCGGTGCTGCATGCCGCCTCGTACAGAGCGATTTCCCACTCGTCGCGATCATCGCGCGGCGCCCCGGTCCTCTCGTGCGGCTGCTCGCCATACCGAGCCGGGTTGACGTCGGCCCCGCCCGCGAGGATGAGCCCGTCTAGGCGGGCGAGGACCTGGGCAGCGCGTTCGTGTTCCGACGGTTGCGGGGGCAACAGGACGGGCACGCCTCCAGCATCGAGGACCGCCTGAAGGTAGGCCTCGTGCAGGAAGGATGCGCGCGTATCCCATACCCCGCACGTGGCAGATTCGAGGTATGTCGAGATACCGATGATGGGTGCGCTAGCCACGTTCGAAGCCCCTCACGCGCTCCCAATCCGTGACGGCGGCATCGAACGCCTCGAGTTCGACCCGGGCAGCCCGCGTGTAGTGCTCGACGACGTCTTCGCCGAAGGCGGCATGGGCAATCTCGGAGTTTTCGAACAGGTCGGCGGCCTCGCGGAGCGTCGTCGGCACCCTCGGCTTGTCACTTTCGTAGCCGTTGCCCACGAGCTCGTCCTCGAGGGAGAGCTCGTTGTCGATGCCGTGGAGACCCGCGGCGATCATCGCGGCCATCGCGAGATATTGATTGACGTCGCCGCCGGGAATGCGGTTCTCGAAGCGTAGCGATTTGCCGTGGCCCACGACTCGGAAGGCACACGAGCGGTTGTCGAGGCCCCACGCGAGTGTGGTCGGTGCGAATGTGCCGGGCTGATAGCGCTTGTAAGAGTTGATGTTGGGGGCGAACATGAGGGCGAGTTCGCGCGCCGCGGCGATCTGCCCCGCGAGGAACTGATCCATGATGACGCTGCGCCCGCCTTCGCGGGATTCATCGGCGAACACGGGGTTGTCGTCCTTGTCGCGCAGGCTCATGTGGATGTGGCACGAGTTGCCTTCGCGCTGGTTGAACTTCGCCATGAAGGTGATGGACTTGCCGTGTCTTTCGGCGATCTCCTTGGCGCCCGTGCGGTAGAGGCTGTGGTTGTCGCACGTGGTAAGCACGTCGTCGTAAAGGAAAGCGATCTCTTGCTGGCCGGGGTTGCATTCGCCTTTGACGCCCTCGCAGTACATGCCGGCGGCATCCATGGAGTTGCGGATGTCGCGAAGAAGCGGTTCGAGGCGCGTGGAGGCCTGGATGTCGTAGTCGGTGTTGTAGTCGCTTGCGGGGGTGAGGTCGTTGTAGCCCTTGGCCCACGCTTCACGGTAGGTGTCGTCGAAAATCAGGAATTCGAGTTCCGTCGCGCCCATGCACGTCCAGCCGCGCTCCTCGAGGCGAGCGCGCTGCTTCTTGAGGACACTGCGCGGGGCGGGGCCGACTTCCTCGCCCGAGGTCGTGAGGAGGTCCGCGGTGACCTGTGCGGAGCCCTCGATCCACGGGACCTGGCGCAGCGTGGCCAAGTCTGGCTTCATGACCATGTCGCCGTAGCCGCTCTTCCAGCTGGAGATCTTGTAGCCGTCCACCGTGTTGTTGTCGATGTCGACGGCGAGGAGGTAATTGCAGCACTCGGCTCCGTGTTCGGCGACGGAGTCGAGAAAGAGGCGAGCGGAGATGCGCTTGCCTACGAGTCGGCCTTGCATGTCCGTGAATCCGAGAATCACGGTGTCGATATCGCCGGCGTGGATGCGGTTGGTGAGTTCTGAGAACGTCAGCATTCCTTCGTTGCCTGACATGGAAGCTCCTCATTGTGCTTCGGTGTGGCCTGGCGGGGCCCTTACGTGGCGATGCAAGCCATTGACTAAACATCGGTCTGGCAACCATTAGACCACATGGTGTGAGCTATGCAACCCGAAAGTCTGGCAAAGTTCTGGGTGTTCTGGGTTGATTGTCTACAACTCACGTCAATAAATTTCTACAAAAGCGTGGAAATCCAACCATTAGGCGAGTAGTGTGGGGCAGCACACACGAGTCAACGTGGTCTCGTCACTACGGAAGGTATGCAATGGCTGATCAAAGCGATCGTCAATCTCCTCAACGCGCGGCAGCATCACCTGCCTCGCCCTCCACGCAATCGGGGGAAGTCACCAAGGTCGGTGGCGTTACCTATCGAACGGCGGATACCGAATATTTTGAAAAACGTCAGCTCAAGCGCGCGGCCGGCATTTTCGGACTCTGGGGCCTCGCGGTCGGCGCGGTCGTTTCCGGTAACTTTTCCGGCTGGAACTTCGGCGTGGATTTCGCGGGCTTCGGCGGGATGCTCATCGCCTACGCGATTCTCATCGTCATGTACTACGGCCTCATCTTCTCGATCAACGAAATGGCCGCCGCCATGCCCCACACCGGAGGCGCGTACTCGTTCGCGAGAGCGGCGATGGGGCCCTACGCAGGCTTCGTGACGGGCCTTGCCGAAACAATCGAGTACGTCGCAACAACCGCCGTGATCGTCTACTTCTCCTCGGGCTACGCCGACGCGGTCGTATCGCAACTCCTCGGTGTTGACCTGCCAAAACCCGTGTGGTGGCTCATCCTCTACACGATCTTCGTGGCGCTGAACTCCTCGGGCGCAGCGGTATCGTTCAGGTTCGCCATCCTGGTGTCGATCATTTCGATCGTGATCCTGCTCGTCTTTAGTGCGATGGCGCTGTTCTCCGGCGCTTTCTCATGGGATTCACTCTTCAACATCGTTCCCGACGCAGGCGGTTCGGCCTTCCTGCCCCACGGTTTCCTCCCGATCCTGTTCGCGCTGCCCTTTGCCATGTGGTTCTTCCTCGGCATCGAGGAGCTGCCGCTCGCAGCCGAAGAGGCCCACAACCCCGTCCGCGACATTCCCAAGGCGGCACTGTGGGCGCGCTTCACACTCGTCGTCACCGGCCTTCTCGTGCTCGTTCTGAACACCGGCGTGCTCGGCGCGGAAACGACCGCCGGGGCAAGCGAACCCCTCCTCGACGGCTTCCGCGCGATCGTAGGCGACGGCCTCGCTGCCGTCCTCGCACTCTTCGCTCTCGTGGGCTTGCTTGCCTCGCTTCAAGGCATCATGTTCGCCTACGGGCGCAACATGTATTCGCTCTCGCGTGCGGGCTACTACCCGAAGTTCCTTTCGCTCACGGGGCGCACGCAGACGCCGTGGGTTGCCCTTATCGCCGGCGCCGTCATCGGTTTTTGCGCCCTTGTGGGCGTCGATCTTGCCGGTGGTGAGGGTGGAATCGCCGGTGCGGTTGTCCTCAACATCGCTGCCTGGGGTGCCGTCGTCGCCTACCTCATGCAAATGGTGTCGTTCCTCGTGCTGCGCAAGCGATTCCCGAACGCGAAGCGTCCCTACAAATCGCCGTGGGGAAACTTTGGTGCGATCATCGCCGCCGTTATCTCCGCGCTCATCTTCCTGGGCTTCCTCCTCAACCCCGACTACCTGCCCGCGATCATCGCGATCATCGTGATCTACGCGGTCATGCTCATTACCTTCTGGCTGTGGGGCCGCCACCGGCTCATTATGAGTCCCGAAGAGGAGTACGCGCTCTCGGGAGGCCTCGACGTCGTGAACCTCGACGACCTCGTGGATGACGGTGAACTCAGCGATCAGCCCAGTGAGAGCGAGGCCGCACCCGCTCGAGACTAGGTCTCAACGGGCGGTCCTCATTCTTTCCTCACGGGCGTCTCTCATTCTTTGCTCATACGAAACGGTCCGGGGAAGCCCTGCGGCTTCCCCGGACCGTCCATGAGGTTCACGCGCGGTTAGAACCCGGTGCGCGTGGCCTTCGGGTAGTACTTCCGGAACTTCTGCACCTGGCGGAGACCCGAAGCGAGAGCGAAGCCCCTCATCCATGCACCCTCCGGGGCGTAGCGGTAGGGGTTGTCCACGCCGTGGGCACGAACGGCGGAATCGAGTTGAGCGCGCAGCTCGGGTTCGGTGACGTAGTGCTTCACGAGGCGCGTGGGGAGGATCGAGTAGAGGTGCTGCTCCTCGGCGCGCACACGCTCAAGGGGAGCGTTGTCGATGAGGTCCGCGACAATGTGCTCGGGGTAGGAGCCGCCTGCGGCGGTGACGTAGTGGTTGTTGCGCCCGAGCCGCGGATTGAGTTCGAGGAAGTAGGCCGTTCCGTTGCGCGGGTCGACCTTGAGGTCAACGTTGGCGAAGCCGACGTAGTCCACGTGGTCGAGGAGTTTTTCGAACTGCGCGACGATTCCGCGGTGAGGACCGGTGAGCATCGCTGCGGGGCGTCCAAGCGCATCGGGTGTGTGCTCGCCGAGCAGCACCTGCGCCGCGCATGTGAGCGTCACGTCCCCCGAGCGCGAGCGATAGCCGGTGATCGAGTATTCGGAGGTGTCATCACCCTCGATGAGCTCCTGGAAAAGGAAGCGCCCCGTGAAGCCAGCGTCCCCGAGTTTTGCCACGAGTTCCTTGTATTCGGCTTGCGACTTGAGCACGAATACTTTGCGCTTGCCGGGGAATTTGACGCGCGAATAGTCGGCGGTGTTCGCGGGTTTGCCGATGATCGGGTAGGCCCAGGGAAGTTGCTCGGGCGCGTCGAAATCGGCCCCGCCGTACCGGGAGAAGTCCACGACTTCAGTGGGGATCGTCGGAATGTCGAGCTCGTTGCACGCTTCTTGGAAGTGGGCTTTATCGGCCAGTGTCGCGAGGGAAGCGGAATCGACTTGCGCGAGAAGGTAGTGCTCCTCGAGCTCGGCCCGGTACGTGTCGATGAAGGAGATGAACGAATCGGCATTCGCGAGCATGAGGGTAGGTCGCTTGACGGGTTTGTCTTTCGCGAGCTGAACGAGCGCGTCCTTGAGATCGCACTCGCTTGCCTCGGCACCGATAGCGACGTGAGCGCTTGTGACAGTGCGTTCGTTCATCGCGATGGGGGTGCGCATCACGGTGAGTGAACGCATGCCGTAGGCCTTGTGAAAGGCAATCGAGACGTTGAGCGAGTTGAGGCCCGCGCCGAGGATCACGACATCGAACTCCGTGCCGCCTTTGCTGATCCCCGGTGTGGGGCCGGGCTGGGAGACAGTGAGGTTCGAGATGGCCACGTGAAACGCCTTTCGCTGGGAAACATCCGGCGCTTGAGTTTATCGAACAGCAGTTTTGGCGCTCTCTGTTTGCTCGCACAAAGTGTTCGTAAAATCATTCAACGCTAAAAAAGTGGCGCCCCCGCGGGGTGCCCCCCTCCTAAGGAGTACCAATGAACGACAGCAGCCCCCTCGACAAAGTAAAGGACGTCGCGCAGTCCCTCGCGGACACCGCGAAGGAAAAGCTTCCCGCGGGCGTTGATGCTGCGGCCGACGCCGTTGTTGACCTCGCCGCGAAGGCCGAGGAGAAGTTCCCGCAGGCCAAGGGCGTTACCGACAAGGTCGTTGACGTTGCGGGTGCTGCCCAAGACAAGGCCCATGAGCTCGGCGATGGAGGCGATGGGGACGCGGCTGCGGCGCAACACTGAGGCGCTGCCGTCCGGTTCGCAGCACTGAGGTGCTGCCGTTCGGGTTCGCAACACTGATGCGGGCCGTTTCGGTCTATGAAGAGACTGGGCTGTTGGCTGGCTGTTGAGCCGGGGGCGGCTCAGTTTTTTTCATGAAGTGCGACGGTGACTGGGGGAGCTGAGCAGCTGGGGGAGCCCGGTGGCTGGGGGAGCTGAGCAACTGGGGGAGCCGGGAGCTGGGGGAGTCGGGCCGCATGAAGAATTGCTGCCCGCATACGCGAGCCGCGCCACTAGAAGCCTCGAATCGCTCCCGAGGGCGCGGGATGGGTGCTAGCCTTCCAACGGTTGTGCACGGACATGGACAGAGAGCCATGCGAGCACTTCATGTGATCCGGGTACAGCCATGCCTTTGTCCCGTTTTCACGTGAGGAATGTGCATGAGCACCACAGCGCCTGAGCGCCCCGCAACCACCCCCATTATTGCCAGCCCCTCAATCGACGAGACCGCAGTGACGGCCTCGGGGCCGGACCCGACCGAAGCAAGCGGCCACGACGCCGACTTCAGCTTCACCCCAGTTCCCGCATCCGCGCGCCACGGTTTTTGGGCCGTTGGCTTCGTGATGCTCGGATTTACCTTCTTCTCCGCCTCCATGAGCGTCGGCGCGAAGATCGGCAACGGTCTCGATCTTGGCGGCTTCGTATGGGCCACGACGCTCGGTGGGCTCGTGCTCGCGATCTACACCGGTGGCCTCGCCTACCTTGGCGCGAAGACCGGCATGGGGCTTGACCTCCTCGCCCGCCGCGCCTTCGGCCGTCGCGGCTCGCTCTTGGCTTCCGCCCTCGTGGGCCTGACCCAGATGGGATGGTTCGGCGTGGGTGTGGCGATGCTTGGTATCCCCGTCGCCGACCTCCTCCACATCAGCCCCTGGTGGATCGTGATCGCCGCCGGCGCCGCGATGACCGCTTCCGCTTACTTCGGCATGAAAGCGATCGAGGTCGTCTCCTTCATTTCCGTTCCTCTTATCGCGATCCTCGGCACGTACTCGATGGTCACGGCAACCAGCAAGGCCGGCGGTCTCGTCGAGGTGTTCGGTGGCGGCTCGATGCCGATCGTGACCGGCATCGGGATGGTCGTGGGTTCCTTCATTTCGGGCGGCACGGCGACCCCGAACTTCACGCGCTTTGCTCGCTCGGCGAAGGTTGCCGTCATCACGACGGTGATCGCGTTCTTCCTTGGCAACACCCTCATGTTCAGCTTCGGTGCGGTGGGCGGCGCGTTCACCGGCAAGGACGACATCTTCTACGTCATGATCGCCCAGGGTCTCGCGATTCCTGCGATTCTCGTGCTCGGCGCGAATATTTGGACGACCAACAACAACGCCCTGTATACCTCCGGCCTGGGCTTTTCGAACATCACGCGCGTGCGCACCCGCCCCATGACTCTCATCGCGGGCATTTTCGGTACGGTGAGCGCGCTGTGGCTGTACGACAACTTCGTGGGCTGGCTGAGCTTCCTCAACGCGGCACTTCCGCCGATCGGTGCGATCCTCATCGCTGACTTCCTGGTGCGCAAGCACGCGTACGTGGACTCGACCGAAGCGGAGCAGACCGTCGCGTGGCACGCGGTTCTCGGCGTCATCGCCGGCGGCTTCGTGGGCTACTTCGTGCCGTGGGGCATCTCGGCCCTCAACGCGGTCGCCGTCGCGGTCGCTATTCACCTCGTGGGCGTAGCGTTGACGAAGCGCCGCTAACACCTTCTGCGGGCGGCGCGGCCCGCATCGTCGAGGGTCGCGCCGCCACCGTCCAGGGTGGCGTTGCCCGCCCGTCCCACTCCATTTCAATAGAAAGGCAGCCCCGTGCTCATCCAGAACGTCACGCTACCGGGCCGGGAGGGCTCGGTTGACCTGCGCATTTTCGACGCTTGCTTCACCCACATCGAACCGAATCTCACCGCGGAGCCGGGCGAAGAGACATGGGACGCCGAGGGGCGCCTCGCGCTCCCGCCGTTTGTGGAGAGCCACATTCACCTCGACTCGGTTCTCACGGCGGGCGAGCCGAAGTGGAATATGAGCGGCACGCTTTTTGAGGGGATCGAGCGCTGGAGCGAGCGGAAGAAGACTCTGAGCGTTGAGGATGTCAAAACTCGCGTGCGCCGCGTCGCGCGTGACCAGGCGAGCTTCGGTGTGCAATACGTGCGCACGCACGTGGATGTGACCGATCCTGAGCTCACGGCGCTTCGTGCGTTGCTTGAGCTGCGTGACGAGCTTGCCGACCTCATTACGCTCCAGATTGTGGCGTTCCCGCAGGAGGGTATCGATTCCTTCCCGAATGGCCGCGATCTCATGGTCAAGGCCGCTGATATGGGCGTCGATGCGATTGGCGCGATTCCTCACTTCGAGTTCACGCGCGAGTATTCGGTGGATTCCCTCAATTTCGCGTGCGAGCTTGCGCGTGATCGTGGCCTGCTCATGGATGTGCACTGCGATGAGATCGACGATGAGGCCTCGCGCGGCCTCGAGACTCTTGCGACGCGCGCCCTCGAGTTCGGCATGGGGGAGAAGGTCACCGCTTCGCACACGACCGCGATGCATTCCTATAACAACGCGTACTTCGTTCGTCTGCTTCGCCTGCTGACGATGAGCGGCATCAACTTCGTGTCTAACCCGATGGTGAACACGCATTTGCAGGGCCGCATGGATACTTACCCGAAGCGCCGCGGCGTGACGCGCGTCAAGGAGCTCACGGAGGCCGGTATCAACGTGAGTTTCGGGACCGACGATATCCGCGACCCGTGGAACCCGCTTGGGACGGGGAACCTCCGCGACGTTGTGCTGAACGGCCTGTATGTCACGCAGATGATGGGCTACCCGCAGATCGCGGAGTCTTACAACTTTGTGACCCACAATGCGGCGCGCACCCTCCACCTCGACAAATATGGCATCGAGGTGGGCAACCCCGCGCGGTTTATCGTGCTCGATGCGCCGAACTGGGTTGAGGCGCTCAACTTCAACGCGCCCGTCGTTCGCTCCTACAGGGACGGCAAGCTTGTGGCGAAGACGGAGCCGGCGACCCGCGAGGTGTATTGGGGCTAGGCGTTCCCTCGGCTATATGTAGCCAGCCTCTGAGAAGTGCATTCGCGCGCGGTGCGCGCCTCATTGCGACAAGGGAGGGCCCGGGCAGTTGCCCGGGCCCTCCCTTGTGCGTCGTGCTGTTTAGTTCTTGCGCATGCGCACGACGGCGAAGATGCCGCCGCCGATCAGCGCGAGAGCGAGAACTGCCGTCGCGGCGATCTCGGCGCCAGTGCGGGGCATGAACCCGCGAGCGCCGCTCGCCTGCCCCGCGGGCTTAGAGGACTTCGAGGGCTTCGCGGGGGCCTGCTTCGACGAATCGGCTTTGCCCGTGTCAGCGTTGCCGGGCGAGACCTCGTCCGGCGAAGGCTTGTTCGGTGCTTCCTGGTCGTTCTCGCCGGGCTTAGGGGCAGCGGGAGCCGGTGCGGGTGCGGGAGCCGGTGCGGAATCGGTCGGCTTCTTCTCTGGGGTTTCGTCGGAAGACTCTTCAGGAGCGGCTTCCTTAAAGCTCACGCCCTCCATTTTCCACTCTTCCTTCGTGATCGTGAGCGGCTGGACGATCGCCTGGGGTGCCGGCTGAGGAATGCCGTTGTCGATCTTCACGCATTCGATCTGGAGGTTTGCCTTGCCCTCTGCGGCGACGTCCACGAAGCTTGCGTCGATCGGGTTGACGACCGTGCCGTCTTTTTCGAGAGAGTCGATGCCCGACATGACGACGCGGGTCGCCTTGGCGCCTTCGCCCTGGACGAAGACGGTGCGGGCGCCGTCAACGTAGGGCTCTTCGCACTTCACGCGAGATTTCACGGTGTAGGTGAAAGGGTCTGCATCGAGTGCGCCGTGTGCCTGGACGCCCTCGGCATTCTCGATCGTGGCCGTCACGGAATCGTCGAGGGTGACCTCGGTTGCCGCTGCGGCAACCTGGGGGAGGGCGAGGAGCGCTGCGGCGCCGGCGAGGGCAGCCGCGCGGCGGAGCGAGAGGGAGAGCTGCATGGTTCTACACGTTCCTTGGGGCGCGGGGGGTGGGTTAGCGAGGACAACTGTGACAGGCCTTAGTGAACGGCGGGTAACCGGCCGGTGTCGGCCCCAGTTCCTTCCCGTCACCCACCATTCACTTCCTCCCTCTAGCGTTCTGATTGGTCTTCCCGACGCCCTGAGAGAAAGATTCCCCATGACCGAGCTTCGCTCCCCCCAAGCCTCCTCGCTCGCCCCGAGCCGACGCACCGTGCTCCGCGGCAGCGTTGCCGCCGGTGCCCTCGGTGCTGCCGCGGCCGCAACCACCGGCGCCGCGATCGCCGAAGAAACCCCCGTGACCACCACCGACGCGGCCGAAGGCAAGGATCTCGCGCCCGCGAAGACCGGTCTTGAATGGCTCGTCGTTGACCACCACGTGCACTCGCTCTACAGCCACGATGCGAAGTACACGATGGACATGATCATGGATAAGGCCGAGGAGTTCGGCGTGGACGTCATTGCGTTCACCGAGCATTCCAACTGGGGCCATGCCAACAAGGGCGGCGTGTGGGAGGCGAATCGACTCATCCGCAAGGCCCGCGACGAGCGCAAGCTCATGGTGCTCCAGGGCATCGAGTGGTACATCCCCGCGGCCGAGCACTGCACCGTTCTCATTGCCCCCGGCATCAACGAGGCCCGCGTGCTGCGCACCTTCGAGCTCGAGTTTGATGGCAAGCTCAACGACTGGGAAAAGCCCTCGCTCAAATCTCCCGAAGAAGAGTTGGAGAAGAAGGCGTGTGAGGCCATCGCCTGGCTCGGCGAGCGGAAGCGCGAGGGCTTCATCGATGACGCGATCGTGATCGCGAACCACCCGAGCCGCTACTGCATCGACTCGCCGCGCGAGCTTCGCGCGTGGCATGATGCCGACCGCGACATCTACCTCGGCATGGAGGGCGCCCCTGGCGCTCAGGGCTCAGCGTTCGGCCTCAACCGCCACCCGAAGTACCAGCGCGGTGAGTACGAGAACAGCCGCCGCCCTGACTCCTCGCCGCACTACCCCGACGAAGCCTTCCGCACGCGCGGCGGCTTTGACTACCTCACCTCGGTCGTGGGTGGCATGTGGGACTCGCTGCTCTCTGAGGGCCGCCGCTACTGGATCACCTCGAATTCCGACTTCCACCTCAAGACCCACGACACCTACCGCGTGGGCGACTACCCGAAGGGTGACGGCTGGGAGGAAGGTGCGAGCCTCGGCAACTTCAACCGTGCGGGTCGCCGCCCCGTTCCCGTCAACACGAACGAAGCTCAGGGCGGAAGCGACTACTGGCCCGGCCAATTCTCCCGCACGCACGTGGGTGCCACGAGCCGCTCCTACGAGGCGGTCATGGAGGCCATGCGCGCCGGCCGCATTTGGATTGAGCACGGTCACCTCATCTCCGGCCTCGAGGTCGTTCTCTTCGCGAAGGACGACAGCGCCAAGCCCGTGACTCTCGGCGACACCCTCAAGGTCAAGGCCGGCACCGAGCTTGGCCTGCGCGTGACCGTCACACCCACGACGAAGGAAAACTCCGCGGGGATCCTCCCCGAGCTCGCGCACATCGACCTCATCCGCGGCCTTATCACTGGCCCGGTCGAGGACGTCAACACGACGACGGCCCCTCACACCAAGGTCGTTGAGCGCAAGGACACCGCGGGCCACGGGCGTGAGAAGTTCACGGTCGAATTCGACCTCGGCGCCGTCGAGGAAAGCGGCTACCTTCGCCTGCGCGGAAGCGATGGCAAGCGCTCGGGTGTGGGCCCGATGGGCAGCGATGTTGATCCGGCCGGCCCGATTCCCCACGGTGGCGAGAACGGCGCAGGAAGCCCGTGGATCGACACCTGGATGTACACCAACCCGATCTTCTTCGAGGTCGAGTGATCACGGTTTCGTGAACACGAGTGGGCTCGGTTTCGCGGGGGTTATGCCCCGCGGAATCGAGCCCCTTTCCCATCGCCCGCCCAGGACACACACCGCATGAAAGGACACCCCGCATGGCTCTCAACCGTCGGACCTTCCTGACCGCAGCCGCCGCGACCGCCGCGAGTGCCGCAACCCTCGCGCCCGCGAGCGCGTCACCGCTTTTTGAGCGCGACGAGAACGACACCCCGCGCCTTCTCGACGACCCCTTCGATGCGCGCCTGAAGAATCCCGCGCCCGAGGGATGGGCGCCGAAGAGCCCGCTCGCTCGCGCTCACGCCCACAACGACTACCTGCACACGCACCCGCTGTGGGATGCCCTTGCGCAGGGCTTTTGCTCGGTTGAGGCGGACGTGTGGTTTGAGGGCGGCGCGATCCTCCTTGGCCACACCCGCCTCGGCACGGCGAGCGGCCGCTCCCTCGAGGAGTATTACGTGAAGCCGCTCGCGGCGCTCGTGCGCTCGAACGGCGGTCACGTGTTCCCCGGCTACGACGGCCCGTTCCAGCTCCTCATCGACATCAAGGATCAGGGGGAGAAGCAGCTGCCCGCGATCGAGAAGCTGCTTGCGCCCTACAGCGACGTGTTCTGGCACGTGAACCGCTGCGGTGAGGTCGTCGAGAACCCCGTGCGCGTCGTTTACACGGGAGGTCGCCCGTACGATCTCATCAAGGACAACCCGGTGCGGTTCGGCTCGGCCGACGGCCACAAGGGTGATCTCGGCGGTGAGATCAGCTCGCTCGACATGCCACTCATCTCGGAGGATTGGGAGACGTGGGGCTGGCAGGGCTTCGGTGAGCGCCCGGAGGATCAGTTCCGTTCACTCAAGGAGTTTTCCGACGGTGCCCACGCGATCGGCGCGCGCTCGCGCCTGTGGGGTGTTCCCGAGCTTCTGCCCAAGCGTCGCGAGATCCTGTGGCAGATGCAGCTCGATGCGGGCATCGACGTCGTGGGCGCCGATGACCTCGCTGAGCTGCGCGCGTTCCTGCTCGAGCGCGGCGCCGCCTAAGGAATAACCTCGAAGGCCTACCGCGCGCGCTCGGCGAGTAGCTCGAGCACGTGGCGGTAGGTCTTTCCCGTCGCGCGGGTCATGCCGATTTCGCACGTGCGGTTGAGGGAGGCGTGGTAGTCGGCGTCAAGAGCCTTGACCTCGGCCGCTTCGGCTGCCGTCGCTGAGGCGGTGAGCTCGGGGTGGAGCATGCCGCGATCGCCCGCGAAGGCGCAGCAGCCCCACGCGTCGGGCACGGTGACCTTCGCGTAGGCGGCCTGGGCGACCTTCGTGAGAGCGGGGTTGAGCCCCATTTGGGTCGAGGAGCACGTGGGGTGGAGAACCAGGTGTTCGCTCGACCGGTCGATGTCGAGGCGCTCAAGGAGATGATCGGCGGTGAACTGCACGGCGTCGATCACGTCGGCGCCGTCGCGCTCAAGGATCGCCGCGAAGCCCTCGGTGCAGCTCACGGCGTCGCTCACGATCGGCAGGTCGAGCTCGCGCACGGCGTCAACCACCTTTCGGGTCTTCGCTGAGATGACCTCGTGCCCCTTGGCTTTGCCTTTCGACGTCCACGGGGTGCCGCAACACGTCGAGTCGATGCCCTTCGGGATGAGAAGCGCAAGGCCCGCCTTCGCGAGGAGTGTTTCGAACGCGGAGACGACGTTTCCACCCGGTGCGGCCCCGCCGAACATCGTGTTCACGCACGCGGGAACATAGATGCCCGCGACCTCGCCATGGGGCGCGCCGAACAGGCGGCCGGGCAGGTGAGAGCCGACCGCGCGATCCTCGGCGCGCTCGCCGAGGGCGCCACGAGCCTTCCCGCCGGCCGGCAGGTCCTTCGTGTACTTCGGCACGGTGTCCTCGCCCAGCAAGCGTCGGCCAACGCTCGTTGCCGCCCCCACGGCAGGCGCCGGAACTTTATCCGCGACCGAGAGCCCAACCGCGGCGCCGCGCGTGATCGCACCCCACGACGCTGCCGCGGCCTTCCACGCGCCGGACTCGACTGCGTTCGTGTTCTCGCGGCGCAGTCGCTTGACGAGTAGCCCCGTATTGATCCCCACGGGGCACGCCGTCACGCACATGCCGTCCACGGCGCACGTGTCGATGCCTTCGTAGTCGTAGTCCTTGGCGAGCTCATCCGCCGTTGCCGCATCGCCCGCGTTGCGGGCACGCTCCTCGGCGCGGCGCACCACGATGCGCTGGCGCGGCGTGAGCGTGAGGTCCTTGCTCGGGCAAACCGGCTCGCAGTAGCCGCACTCGACGCAGCGATCGGCCTCGACCTCGATCGTGGGGTTGAGCTTGAAGTTTTCGAGGTGGGCCTTCGGGTCGTCCTCGATGAGCACGCCCGGGTTGAGGATCCCCGCGGGATCCACGAGGAGCTTGATCTCTTTCATCACGGCGTAGAGCTCGTCGCCGTACTGGCGGTGCACGAACGGCGCCATCGCGCGGCCCGTGCCGTGCTCGGCCTTGAGGTTGCCGCCGCGAGCGAGCACCACGTCCACCATCGACTCGGTGAAGGCGCCGAGGCGCTCGCGGGCCGCGTCGCTCTCGAAGCGATCCGTGAGCATGAAGTGGATGTTGCCGTCTTTCGCATGGCCGAAGATCACGGAGTTCTCGTAGCCGTGCTCGTCGAAGAGCTCGTGCAGGTCACCGCACGTGTCGGCGAGGTTCGCGGGCGGCACCACGACGTCCTCGAGGAGCGCGGTTGTGCCACTTTCGCGCGCGCCCGCGACGGAGGCGTAGAGCCCCTTGCGCAGCGCCCACGCCGTCGCGCGCATGCGTGGATCCTCGGAGAAAACGGCGGGGGAGCGCAGCTCGTGGGCGCGCAGGATTTCTTCGCCGGCGCGCTGAGCCGCGGCGAGTTTTTCGTGCTCATCGTCGCGGTACTCGATGAGCAGTGCCGCTTCCGTGCTCGGCGCGAAGCCCTGGATTTGCTCGGGCACGCGGGCGAGCCTCTGGCCCACCGCGATCGAGGTCGAGTCCATGACCTCGAGCGTCGCCGCCCCCGAGTCCACGAGCTCGGGCAGGATTCGGGTAGCCGCATCGAGCGTGGGGAACACGGCGAGCGCACTCGTCGTGAGCGCCGGGATCGGCACCGTGCGGAACGTCGCCTCGGCGATGAACGCGAGCGTCCCCTCGCTTCCGATCACGAGCTTTTCGAGGATGTCGATGGGGCGCTCGGCATCGAGGAAGGCGTTGATGCCGTAGCCCATCGTGTTCTTGAGTGCGAAGCGTTCGCGAATGATGCGCACACTCTCGGGGTTCGACACGACTCTTTCGCGAAGGCGCAAGAGGCCCTCGTGGATGTCGGGCGCGTTGGTGCGCAGGCGAGCGTCGGCCCCTTCCCGATCGCTCGTGTCGAGGGTGAGGCCCGACGGTAGCACCATGACCATCGATTCGAGGGTTTTGTAGGTGTTGTACTCCGTGCCGCAGGCCATGCCGCTCGAGTTGTTCGAGACGACGCCGCCGATCGTGCACGCGGCCTCGCTTGCGGGGTCGGGGCCGAGGCGGCGCTTGAAGCGGCGAAGGCGCGCGTTTACCTGCGCGATCGTGGCGCCCGATCCGGCTCGCACGCGCGCGCCCTCGTCGAGGACTTCGATGTGGCGGAAGTTTTGGCGCACGTCGATCTGGACGTGCGGGCTTGCGGATTGGCCGGAGAGGCTCGTGCCGCCCGAGCGGAAGGCGACGGGGCTTTTGGCGGCGTTTGCGCCCTTGAGGATCGCGGCGACTTCGCGTGCCGTATCGGCGAGCACGACCGCTTCGGGGGTGAAGAGATAGTGGGAGGCGTCGCTTGCTGCGGCCACCCTGTCGATCAGTCGAGTCTGGATGCGGCTTTCGTCGCGCACGGCAGCGGTGACGAATGCGGGGGCGGTGTTCACGAAATCCTCCATGGGCGCGCCGGTTAGGCGTAGACGACGCCTTAAGCCTAGCCCGAGTGGCATGGGACCGTGTGATGGGGGAGTGGCGATTCCGCAACGCTTGGTAGTTATGAAATGACATACAAAACGGGGAGAAAGGCTAGCGTTTCGTACGGCGCTCACGTCAAGATAGAGGAGCTGGCGCCGGCGAAGTCGCATCCCATCCACATTTCTCGTACCCCAAGGAGACTTAAGCCAGTGAGCGCCACTGACACGGCCTCGATGCCGGCCGTCCCGGCGTCGGACCACGCCCACGTACTCGAAGCGATTCCCGAAACCCTCCCCGAAGACTCGCGCCCCCTGCCGGATCTCCCGGCCGGCGCGTGGTGGCCGGTGGCGGCGTCGATCTTCGCGATCGCGTGGGGCGGTAACGAATTCACCCCGCTTCTCGTGATGTATCGCGAGGTCTCGCACTTCTCCGACCTCGTCGTCGATGGTCTGCTTGGTGCCTACGTTCTCGGTATCGTCCCGGCTCTCATGATCGGTGGGCCCCTCTCCGACGTGTACGGTCGCCGCCCGATTCTGCTGCCCGCCGCACCGCTCAGCCTCCTCGGCAGCCTTATGTTGATGTTTGCTCCCGGCTCGCCCCTCATGATCGGCATCGGCCGCATCCTGTGCGGTCTTGCGCTCGGTCTCGTGATGGCGATCGGCACCGCGTGGATCAAGGAAATTTCCGACGCCTCCGGAGCCAACCCCGCCGCAGGCGCCCGCAGGGCGTCGCTCGCCCTCACCACCGGCTTCCTTGCCGGTGCCCTCGTGGCCGCAATCCTCGCGCAGTGGGGCCCGTGGCCAACCCGCACCTCGTATGCGCTGCACATCCTCATCACGATCGTGACCGGCCTGTGGCTCTTCACCGCGCCCGAAACGCGCACACCAGGTCACCTTCCTGCCGAGAATGAACCCGCCTCGGGTGCCGAGACGCTCATGTCGAAGCTCATCGTTCCGAAGGCCGCGCACAAACGCTTCCTGCGCGTGGTGCTTCCCGTTGCCCCGTGGGTCTTCGGTGCATGTGGCACCGCCTACGCCGTCCTTCCCGCTCTGCTCAAGGATCGCGCCGGTGACTACCCGATCGCGTTCGCGGGCATCATGACCGCCGTGACCCTCGGCTTCGGCGTGGGCATCCAGACCGTTGGCAAGAAGATCGACACGCATCGAAGTGCGCGTGCCTCCGTGATCGCCATGGCGATCGTGGCGACCGGCGCGGTGTTCGCTGCTGGTGCTGCTTCCACGACGAGCCTCACGATCGGCCTTATCGCCGCCGCGACCCTCGGCTGCGGCTACGGCCTCGCGCTCGTGGCCGGCCTCAGCGAAGTTCAGCGCCTCGCCGGGCCCGACGACCTTGCCGGCCTCACCGCCGTGTTCTACTCGATTGCCTACCTTGGCTTCTTCGTGCCAATGCTCCTCGCGGCGCTCAGCACGATCTTCAGCTACACGGCGATGCTCATTGGCGGCGCCGTGATCGCGATCCTCACGCTCGTGGAGGTCGCGCTCGCCTGGCAGGCACACCTGCCCGGCGCGCACGAGTAAACCCCCAGAACACACGCACGGCTACACGCGCCGCGCCGAAGCCCCCTTCCTGGCTCTCGACGCATGCGGGTGTAGCCGTGCTTTCTTGGCTCTTCACGAACGAGGGTGTAGCGCGGGTCTGAACCCTCCGGCTTCGAGCAGCGACCGAGCGATGTAGTGGGTGAGGTTGCGGAAGCCGAGGGCGGAGCCGCGGAAGTGTTCGAGTCGCCCGTTGATGGCCTCGGTCGGGTCGTTGCTGGTGCCGGGGCGGTCGAAGAACGCGAGGATGTCGCCCGCCCGCTGCTTCATGGTCCGGCCGAGCTTGCGGACCTCGACGAGCGCCGCGGGAACGCCGCTGCTGATCGCAGCGATCACCTCCTGCATCATCGCCTTCGCTTTCTTCTTATCGGGCTCCCGGTAGGCCGCGACGATGCGCTGGTAGATGCCCCAGGTCGCCTCGACTTCGACGTGCTCCTCGCTCGCGAACACTGCGTCCAGGCGTGCCCGCTGCCGGTCGGTGAGCAGGCTCGCCCCGGTGTGCAGGGTGCGGCGGGCTTTGTAGAGCGGGTCGCCCTTGAGCCCGCGGTGACCGGTGGTGTCTTGCTGGACCCGACGCCGGCAGACATCCAGCGCGTCGCCGGCGAGGCGGACCACGTGGAACGGGTCCATGACGGGGACGGCGTCGGAGAGTTCCTCGGCGGCAGCGGTCTTGAACCCGGCGAAGCCGTCCATCGCGACCACCTCGATCCGCTTCGCCCAGTCCGCAGGGCGGGCGGCGAGCCACTGCTTGAACACCGCCTTGGAGCGGCCCTCGACCATGTCCAGCAGCCTCGCCGACCCGGTCTTGTTCCTCGCGGGCGTGAGGTCGATGATCACGGTGACGTACTTGTCGCCCAGCCTCGTGTGTCGCCAGACGTGCTCGTCGACACCGATCGTGGTGACCCCGTCGAACCGGGCGGGGTCGTCAATCAGGCGCCGCTTGCCTTCCGCGAGGACGGCGGCGTTCGCGGCACTCCAGGACACCCCGAGACCTACGGCGACGCGGGTGACGGTGAGGTGGTCGATGACGATGCCCCGCAGCGCCCACTCCAGGCCGCCGCGGGAGATCTTCGCACGCGGCGCCGCTGCCCGCGTCATGTCCTGCCGCCACGTGCGCCGGCAGTGTCCGGCCGGTACCGGCGCACCCGCACCAGCAGGGTCGTCGGCCGGTGCCCGAACGGCTCGTGCGCCAGTCGACGCGTGACCGTGTCCCGCGGCACGCCCTCGACACCGCACTTCCGACACCACGGGTCGTCCTCGACGACGCGGCATTCGATCGTGGCCCGATCCGGCTCGATCAGCTGGCCGACGGCGACGAGGCCGAGCTCGTCGAGGCGGCAGAACGTGGTCAGGTCAGGGGTCGCGAAAGTAGGGTGGAGCACGTCGAGGTCTTTCGGGATGGCGAGCGTGAAGAACTTCCATCATCCGGGAGACCTCGACCCCTACCCGGCCACCGACGCGCTCAACCGACTACACCCTCGTTCATGAAGAGCCCCTTTACCGACGAGTGAGCACCGGAGGCGGCTGCAGGGCGGCCGTAACGTTCGATACAGGTTCCGCGGGGACCCGACAGTCGCTCACCTGGTTCCCGTCCCCTCTTCTCGGCTTCATCGGTCTTCTCGCCGACCGGCGGCGCACGGGGGGTAGTCGCGAACCGCTGGTGCAGTGATGATGGTGAGATGCTCGAGGAGACGTTCGTGTGGCGCGATGGTCATGAGGTTCAGTGGTCGCGGTACGGGTCGGGGCCGCCGGTGGTCTTCTGCCACGGCACCCCGTGGTCGTCAGCCGTGTGGCGGCCTGTGGCCGACGCCCTGAGCGCTGACTTCACGGTCCACCTGTGGGACATGCTCGGCTATGGGACATCGACGAAGGCTGACGGGCAGGACGTCTCGCTCAGCGCCCAGGCTGCGTTGCTCGCGGATCTGCTCGATCACTGGGGCCTGGCCGATCCGCACATGGTCGCCCACGACTACGGCGGCGCAGTGGCCCTTCGCGCTCACCTGTTTCACCACGCTGAATACAACTCATTGGCCCTGGTCGACGTGGTTGCTCTGGCCCCGCGGGGCTCGGAGTTCTTCCGCCTCGTCGCCGACAACTCCGCAGTGTTCGCTTGGATCCCGGTTGACCGCGCCCACCGACTCGCAGAGCTCATTCCCGGTTCCGAGCTGCACCTCGTGCCCGAGGCCGGTCACCTGATCCATTTCGACGCGCCCGAACGGCTCACCGCCGTATTGCAGAGATGGCTGCTGAGCCAAGAGTTCTGACAGTCTTTCCGCAGCTGGCACCGCCCGGTGACGTTCTTGCGGGTGGTTTCTGAGGAACGGCAACATCGTGCAGTTCGTCTGAATGAGTGCGGCGTTACGCGCAGGTTGGTCGGTAGGCCGACGCAGAACAGCCCCCTATGAGACAGCAACATGGAACGACTCGTCTCGCGTTTTGCACCCTCCCCCACTCTTTCCCTGCGGGTGAGCTTGCTCCACCTCAGAGATCAGCTGATCCTCTCATCTTGGTCGCCCACCAATAAGAACTCCTCTTGTGAGGGAGAGAGTGGAGGGCCACCTCTTGGTGAGGTCGGCGAGGATCAGGTCGGCTCGATGTCCTTCGGTCAGAGAGCCACGGTCGTCAAGACCCACACAGGCGGCTGCACCGGAAGTCACGAGCCGCACCGCCTGGGGAAGCGTTGCAATTCCATCACGCACTAGTCGCAGTGCGCCCGGAAGCATCGATGTGGGGATGTAGTCGCTAGCCAACGAGCCGATCAGGCCCGCAGATGCGAGTTCGGATGCCGGTACGTTGCCGGTGTGAGATCTTCCCCGGACGATGTTCGGTGCCCCCGCGACGATGAGCAATCCCGTGATCCCGGGCCGCACGGGCAGCCGCGACTGTTGTCGGGAACTCCGCCACACTACAGCCACGGTCGGCAGCCGCCGACACCTCCTCCGGTGTCGCGAGGTCGTGGGCGAAAAGTCGAATGGAACCTGCCCGGACCAAGCCCTCCAACCACGACAGAGTACGGTCACGCACAGCAAGGCGCTCGTCACGACTGCTGCGCCACCATTCCACATGATCAGCAGCGTCGTCGTCACTCATTCGATCGCTGTCAACCAGCCACTTCTGCATTTTCGCTGGGTCGGCGAACTGTCCCTGCCCCGGCGTGTGGTCTTCGTGCGACACGACGGGCACTCGTCCACCCGGAAGACACGAATCACCATCGTTCGGCCCCTGTGGATGCAGTGCACACATCTCGTCCTGAGGTGCCGATTCCGATGACTCCAACTCCTTCGTGAGCAGCGCAAGTCCGTATTCGCAGCGCACATCGAGCCGGTGCAGAACCTGATGATCGACTTGAGTGTCGTCAGTGCGACGGAGTGCTCCCGAGAGTTCGGACGCTGCGGGAGAATCGATCGGTCTTCCCACGATCGACCGTTCCTGGAAGGCCAGGCCGTGGAACGCGGTAGTGATGCCTGCCGCACGAAGCCGGGCACCCGCAGACGCAACCGCGAAGGAGGGATCGAGAACGACACCGGGCCGTGGACGGATATCTCGCGACAGCACATCGCTGTGGACGTCGACGAACCCGGGCAGCACGTGTGCGCCGCGAGCATCCAGGTCACAGGCAGTGCCACGTGGATGCGGCCCGACGTGAGCGATTCGACCGCTGCGGACGACCACCCGGGCGTCGTCGATCACCCCGTTGGGCAGCACTGCTGTGGCGTGGCCGATCACGAGATCGGAGACTGGGCGGTCCGAGGTGAAGGATGTCATGGCCAGACAACCTTCCATCCGGTCTTGACCCTCATGTGGACGCCTCATGAACGGCTGCCCACAAGAATGCCCTGTTCATCCTTGATTCTCACGCCGTTGTCCAGCACTCCCCTTGGAGTTCACAAATCCTCTATACCTTTGCGGAGGCTACCAGGAATCATATAGAGGACTTGGCATGATCGAACTCGTCGACGTCAGTAAGACCTATAAGGGCGGCGTGCAGGCTTTGGGACCCACGGACCTCTCGATCGAGGCCGGGAGAGTGACCGTGCTTCTCGGCCCGTCGGGAGCTGGCAAGTCCACGCTGCTGCGGTGCATGAATTTGCTCGTGAAGCCGAGCACGGGAGGCGTGCGAGCGGACGGCGTGCCGTCGCTCGAAACGCGCGGCGACCTTCGACGGCATCGCCGGCGCACCGGGATGGTGTTCCAGCACCACCAGCTCACCCCGCGTTACACAGCGCTGCGGAATGTGCTGCTCGGCCGGGTCGGATATTACAGCTTCTGGCGCAGCCTCCTGCCGTTCGGCCGCGCCGACGAGCGCATCGCCCTGGAGGCGCTCGACCGTGTCGGACTGCTGGACAAGGCCCTCACCCGAGTCGACAACCTCAGCGGCGGCATGCAGCAGCGTGTGGGGATCGCCCGCGCACTCGCCCAGCAACCGGATCTGATCCTTGCCGATGAACCCGTGGCCAGCCTCGATCCCGCTACCGCACGTCGCGTCATGGAGCTGCTGCGCCGCGTCTGCCAGGAGAGCGGCATCACTCTCGTCGCCAGCCTTCATCAGATCGACCTCGCGCTCGAGCACGCCGACCGCATCGTCGGCCTCGCCCATGGCCGGATCGTTTACGACGGTCCCGCAGACGAAGTCGACGACGATGACCTCCGCGTGATCTACGAAGACGTACGCGACGAGCCGTAGGCTCAGGATGCCTCCCTTCCCGTCGACGACCGACTCGTGATCGAGCCTCCCTGACCCCAGTCTCCGCACCCACCCGTCACCTATAAATCGACCCACCCGATCGCCCTCGATCAACTGAAACAGGAGTGAATCACCGTGTTTGGACACCCCCGCCTCACCGCAGCCGTAACAGCAGCCCTGACGGCTTTTGCCCTTCTCCTCTCCGGCTGCACTGCCGCCTCCGAGGAAAGCGCCGCCCCCGAAACCCTTCGGGTTGCGCTGCTTCCCGATGAGAATGCCTCGGAGGTCATCAAGAACAATGAACCACTCAAGAGTTACCTCGAGGAGCAGCTGGGGATGGAGGTCGAGCTCGTGGTGACGACCGACTACTCCTCGATGATCGAGGCGATGGTCCGCGGCCGCCTCGATCTCGGCTACTTCGGCCCGCTGTCATACGTCCTCGCGAAGGCGAAGGCCGACATTGAACCCTTTGCCGCACTGCAGGAAGTCGAGGGCGAGGACCCCACCTACCAGTCGGTCTTCATCGCCAACAGCGAGTCCGGAATCGAATCCCTCGACGATGTCGCCGGCAAGACTGTCGCGTGGGGCGACCAGGCGAGCACGTCGAGCCATCTGATCCCCAAGGCCATGCTCGCCGAAGACGCGGGCCTGCGAGTTGACCACGGCGACTATGAAGAGCAGTACGTCGGCTCTCACGATGCGGTGGCCCTGACGGTCCAGAACGGCAATGCGGATGCGGGGGGCATGAGCCTGCCCATCTATGAGCGCATGGTCGAAGAGGGACTCATCGACCCCACGAAGGTCGTCAAGGTCCAGGAGTCCGAGCCTTACGCCAACTATCCGTGGACCATGCGGTCAGACCTCCCCGAAGACCTGAAGGAGAAGCTGCGGAGAGCATTCCTGGACCTCGAGGACCCGGCGGTGCTCGAACCGTTCGACGCCGCCGGGTTCGAAAAGGTCACCGACGCGGACTATGACGCGGTGCGCGAGCTCGCACCTCTGCTCGACATCGACCTTGAGGACTACCAGTGAGCACCAGCACGGAAAGCGCGAGCACCGTCGGCCTGGTGGACGAGCGGCGAGAGCAGGACTACCTGCGGATCTCCGACAAGGCACGGTCCGGCTGGAGGCGCTCGGTCGCTGTCACCGGACTCGTCCTCGTCACCGTGCTGGTGAGCTGGTGGGTCGTCGGGATGCTCGACGGCGCCCGCATGATCACCGGACTGACGGACATCGCCGACCTGCTGAGCGAGATGTGGGTCCCGGACTTCACCAACCTCAACAGCTGGTGGGGCCCGCTGTGGGACTCGATGACGATGAGCATCGCGTCCACCGCACTGGCGGTGCTGCTCTCCGTTCCGCTGGCATTGTGCGGTGCGCGCAACACCGCGCCGCATCCGGCTGTCTACTGGGTCGCCCGGCTCATCCTCAACGTGCTGCGCTCCGTGCCGGAGCTGATCCTGGCCATCGTCTTCGTGGCGGCCGTCGGCTTCGGCGCTCTGCCCGGAGCGCTGGCGCTGGGGATCCACTCCGCGGGGATGGTGGGCAAGTTCTTCGCCGAGGCGATCGAGCATGCCGATCACGCGCCTGTCGAGGCCGCCCGCGCGACTGGTGCCAGCCCGGCGCAGGTGATCCTGCACGGCATCCTGCCGCAGGTTCTGCCGCAAATGGCTGACACGACCGTTTACCGCTGGGAGCTCAACTTCCGGGCCTCGGTGGTCGTGGGCGTCGTCGGAGCCGGCGGTATCGGTTTCGAACTGATGGCTGCCCTCCGCACCCTCCAGTACGACGAGGTCGCCGCAATCCTGCTCGTCATCCTAGCCACAGTCACCCTGGTCGACGCCCTCGGCGGAGCGTTGCGGAAGAGGTTCCAATGACAGACAAACATCCGATGGATGCGCATATGACGGAGACCCGCCACCGCCCGGTGGTGGTCCTCACCCACCGGGTGCATCCCCTGATCCTTCAGATGCTCACTGACACCTGCGAGGTGATCGCGAACCAGAGCGACAGCAGCCTGCCCGCCTCGGAGCTGCGACGAAGGGCAGCGGACGCGGACGCCCTCATGGCGTTCATGCCGGATCGAATCACCGCGGAGTTCCTCGACGCCTGTCCGCGCCTGCAGGTGGTCGCCGGCGCTCTCAAGGGCCACGACAACATCGATGCCGACGCGTGCACCGAGCGCGGGATCTGGCTGACGCGGGTAGAGGACCTCCTCACCGAACCCACGGCTGAGCTCGCCGTCGGTCTGCTCATCGGACTCGCGCGCAACATCGCGGTAGGAGACCGCGCGGTGCGGGCCCGCCTCGCAGGATGGCGACCGACGCTCTATGGAAGCACGCTCGTGGGCTCGACAATCGGCCTCGTGGGCGCGGGAAGGCTCGGCCGGGCAGTGGCGCGACTGCTCAGCGGGTTCGAGGCGAATCTGCTCTACTGCGATCCCTCGCCGGTGTCCGGTGAGGAAGATCTGCAGATGGAGCGTGTGGAGCTGTCGGAGCTGCTGGCGCGCACCGATGCAGTAGTGGTCTGCGCACCGCTAGATGTGAACACCCTGCACCTGCTCGACCGGCCCCGACTGGAATCCATGCGTCCGGGGTCACTGCTCGTCAACGTCGGTCGCGGCTCCGTAGTGGACGAGGTCGCCGTGGCTGAGCTGCTACGTCGCGGACACCTCGGCGGATTCGCCTCGGACGTGTTCGAGTTCGAGGACCTCTCGCGCCCGGACCGACCTCGGGACGTGCCAGAGGAGCTCCGGGCGATGCAGGACCGCACTCTCTTTACTCCGCACCTCGGGTCCGCTGTGGCCTCCGCGAGGCTCGCGATTGAGGAACATGCTGGCAAGGCTATCCTGCAGGCGCTTGCCGGCGAGGTGCCCGACGGCGCTGTCAACCGTCCCCAGCGCACCGCATCTCCCGTTCCGACGCCTGCGATATGATCAGTTCCATCAACCACGTGACGTCGAAGCAGCCCTCACCTCGGGTCCCGGTGTATTTGGCCGCGGCAGACGCTCTCGCCGAGCAGATCGCAGATCACCCGGTCGGTACCCGGCTTCCGTCGGAAGACGCGCTCGCCGGTCAGCTCGGTGTCAGCCGACTGACCGTGCGGGCGGCGTTGGCGGAATTGGAGAGGCGCTACCTGGTGCGGCGACGGCAGGGCAGCGGCACGTACGTCTCCCGTCGGGTCGACTACACGATCAGCCGCTGCCATCCGCCGTCATGGAGCCAGAGCGTCCGCAATGCGGGACTCACACCTGACGTCCGGACCACAGAATGGCGACTCGAGACTCCGTCGCCCGAGGTGCGCCGGCGAATGAGGATGGGACCGAGGCGGCAGGTGCTGGCGCTCTCGCGTGACCGGTACATCGACAACGAGCTGGTCGGCTTCGCCGAGTCCTTCCGCCGGTCATCTCGATCCGCTCACGGACAGATGCGGCAGCACGAGACCACCAGCCGGTGGAGCTCACGGTCTCGTGGCTGAGGGCCGACGTATTCCGCATCGAGATCGACTTCGACACATGAGTCCGCCAGCGTAGGCCTTTCCGCAGGCGAACCCTGACCCACCGTCAGCGCGCCCTGCAGGCCAGCTCCAAAGATGGCGTTAGTCGAGTCGACAACCCGAGGGCTGCAGGGTCAGAACCTGGACTACGCTTTCTCCACACGAATGCCCCGTACCAGGATCGCAGCCCGAGGCTCCCTTTGACGGCTCTTCATGAACGAGGGTGTAGTCGGTTGAGCGCGTCGGTGGCCGGGTAGGGGTCGAGGTCTCCCGGATGATGGAAGTTCTTCACGCTCGCCATCCCGAAAGACCTCGACGTGCTCCACCCTACTTTCGCGACCCCTGACCTGACCACGTTCTGCCGCCTCGACGAGCTCGGCCTCGTCGCCGTCGGCCAGCTGATCGAGCCGGATCGGGCCACGATCGAATGCCGCGTCGTCGAAGACGACCCGTGGTGTCGGAAGTGCGGTGTCGAGGGCGTGCCGCGGGACACGGTCACGCGTCGACTGGCGCACGAGCCGTTCGGGCACCGGCCGACGACCCTGCTGGTGCGGGTGCGCCGGTACCGGCCGGACACTGCCGGCGCACGTGGCGGCAGGACATGACGCGGGCAGCGGCGCCGCGTGCGAAGATCTCCCGCGGCGGCCTGGAGTGGGCGCTGCGGGGCATCGTCATCGACCACCTCACCGTCACCCGCGTCGCCGTAGGTCTCGGGGTGTCCTGGAGTGCCGCGAACGCCGCCGTCCTCGCGGAAGGCAAGCGGCGCCTGATTGACGACCCCGCCCGGTTCGACGGGGTCACCACGATCGGTGTCGACGAGCACGTCTGGCGACACACGAGGCTGGGCGACAAGTACGTCACCGTGATCATCGACCTCACGCCCGCGAGGAACAAGACCGGGTCGGCGAGGCTGCTGGACATGGTCGAGGGCCGCTCCAAGGCGGTGTTCAAGCAGTGGCTCGCCGCCCGCCCTGCGGACTGGGCGAAGCGGATCGAGGTGGTCGCGATGGACGGCTTCGCCGGGTTCAAGACCGCTGCCGCCGAGGAACTCTCCGACGCCGTCCCCGTCATGGACCCGTTCCACGTGGTCCGCCTCGCCGGCGACGCGCTGGATGTCTGCCGGCGTCGGGTCCAGCAAGACACCACCGGTCACCGCGGGCTCAAGGGCGACCCGCTCTACAAAGCCCGCCGCACCCTGCACACCGGGGCGAGCCTGCTCACCGACCGGCAGCGGGCACGCCTGGACGCAGTGTTCGCGAGCGAGGAGCACGTCGAAGTCGAGGCGACCTGGGGCATCTACCAGCGCATCGTCGCGGCCTACCGGGAGCCCGATAAGAAGAAAGCGAAGGCGATGATGCAGGAGGTGATCGCTGCGATCAGCAGCGGCGTTCCCGCGGCGCTCGTCGAGGTCCGCAAGCTCGGCCGGACCATGAAGCAGCGGGCGGGCGACATCCTCGCGTTCTTCGACCGCCCCGGCACCAGCAACGACCCGACCGAGGCCATCAACGGGCGACTCGAACACTTCCGCGGCTCCGCCCTCGGCTTCCGCAACCTCACCCACTACATCGCTCGGTCGCTGCTCGAAGCCGGAGGGTTCAGACCCGCGCTACACCCTCGTTCGTGAAGAGCCGCTTTCTTTTAAGCGGAGCGCTCGGCCGAGGGCTCCGGTGTAATTGGGGCCGGGTGCCTGAGCGAAAGCAAGCCGCCGACCGCGAGCGTGACGAGCACGCCGAGCAGCGGATACCACTGCCACGCGATCCACACCTCGCCTACGACGTACTTCTCCATCACGAAGAAGAAGGCGTTCGTCGCAATCGCGCAGAGGAATGCAATGTTCGCATCGAGGGTTCGCGCGCGCTTGTTCACGATGCCGAGCACGAACGCGCCGAGCAGCCCGCCGTACGTGATGCCCGCGATGCCGAGGGCAAGGACCACGATGCTTCCCTCATCGCTGCGGAAGAACGTCGCCGGGAGAATGAACAGGAGGCCCCACACGACCGTCGCGATACGGCCCGTGTTGAGCTCGTCGGCTTTCGTCATGGGAGTGCGGCGCAGCTTCGCGACGACATCCGTGACGGTCGAGGAGCTGAGCGCCGAAAGCGACGACGACAGCGTGGACATCGCCGCCGCGAGGATACCCGCGAGGAGCAAGCCCGAGATGCCCGCAGGCAGACCCTCAATGATGAACTTCGGGAAGATCTCGTCGTCGCGCGTGAGCCCGAGGTCAGCGGGGGTGGCATGGTGGTACCAACCCCACAGCGCGAGCCCCACCACGAGGAAGATCGCAAACTGCACGACCACGACGAAGCCCGACGCGATGAGTGCCTTTTGCGCCTCCGCCTTCGTGCGGCATGCGAGCAGGCGCTGCACGATCAGCTGATCCGAGCCGTGCGAGGCCATCGCGAACACGGTGCCGCCAAGCAGCGAGGGAATGAGGCCCGACGCGCCGCTGATGGGGTTCTCGCCAAGGATAAACAGGTTCGTTTTTCCCGCCTCGACCGCATCGGTGAACCACGAGAAGCCGAGCGAGGAGCTCACGACGATGATCGCGAGCAGGCCGCCCGCGACGTAGAGGCACATTTGCACCACGTCGACCCACACGACCGCGCGAATGCCGCCAATGAACGTATAGAGGATCGTGACGACCGCGAGCACGACGATGATGACGAAGTAGTTCGTGTGCACCCCGAGCCCGTCGAGAATGATCTTGAGTGGAATGGCGGCGGCGAGAACGCGGACACCGTCGGCCAAAAGGCGCGTAAAGAGGAACGTGACGCCCGCCGTAGTTTGCGTAGCCGAACCGAAGCGCTTACCCAGGTAGGCGTAAGCCGTGACCATCTCGCCGTCGTAATAGCGGGGGAGCAGGAGGTAGGCGACGATAACACGGCCCACGATGTAGCCGAAGCCGAGCTGCAGGTAGCTGATGTCGCCCACGTAGCTCATGACCGGAATGCCGATCACGGTCAGTGCACTCGTTTCCGTGGCGACGACGCTCAAGCACACCGCCCACCACGGGATATCGCGCCCGCCGAGGAAGTAGTCCTTGGCGTCCGATTGCTTACCGCTGAGCTTGAGGCCCAGCCAGGCGGTCGCGATGAGGTACGCGATCACCACCACGATGTCGATGACCTGCATGAATACTCCTAGGGCGTGCGTCGACGAGGTCGAAGGGACACTGTGCGGCGCCGCTCACCAGGAGGTGCGCAACGCTGCGCGTGAAACCATCGTACGGGCAAACCCTAGAGTTTGGAAGAAAATTTTACTCTCGGGTCTATCGGCCTCTGAGTCCGAGGCAGTTTCTCCACAACAAGGAGAGAGAGGACTCCGTCACGAGTACACGCACGAGATCCGCGCTAAGGCTCGGCCCCGGCGTCAACGAAACCCAATGCCGTTTATTCATGCGGTAGTTGCGAGATGTGATGAGGATAGGGCGACACTGCAATTCCGCTTAGGCTGACTGTGTGACATTCGTGAGTGTCATTGGTTTTTTCTCTCCGTGAGCACCTCTACGGGCGTGCCAGCAATACTTGAATCGATGTTGAGGACCAATTTTCCGTCTCTATAGGCGCTTGCGGGAAGCGTGAAGCTTACGACCCGATTGGCGGAGCAAGGCCCGGAACGCACAAGGTCGCTCGTCTGGGTTGTGAAAGTGAACTGAGCAGCCTCCTCTGTGCAGTAAAAATGAAACGTTCGCGGACCGCTGTTATCTAGCACCGATTCGACCTTGAACGGCGTAGTGGAAGAAATATAACTCTCCGCAGTCCCCCCACTTGGCAGTATTGGGTGGTCTTCTATTGCGCCAGGAGTGCCAAGGAGTATCTCTAGAGCAAAGTGCGGATCCCCCGGGGTGACATTCCTGGACTCTGCTTTTGGAGGAGCTTGGCTGTGTGGATCCTTTTTCTGCTCAGCAGGATCGCTTTCTTTCTCCGGAGTCGCGTTTTCGACGGAGGGGCGTGGTGTCGCGTCGGTAGTGCTTGCAGGAGTAGCTTGCTCTGCTGTTGGTGTGCACCCCGCCAGAGCGCCTAGTGCGAGCGCCAGAGCTGCGGGAAGGCCGCCAAATCTCCAAAATGTGAGCCGTGACATAGGTGAAGTCTAGAGCGGAGGAGCATCTGGTGTCTCGCGCTTCCCGTACTACTTTTCGCATGTAGGGCAACCGTTCGACTGAGGTAGCGAAAGCAACCGATCAGTCTCCTAGTGCCCGCGCCGCAACCTAGTGCAGTGAGCCTGCTACGTTGGTTTCTTTTTCTCGGGGCGATGCGCTCGATGCTCACTCAGGGGAACACTTAGGCGCGCGGCAAGCGTCGGCCCCGACCCAGCACCCGGCCAGCGATCCGGCCGCGCGGGCGCTTGTAGCCCGTGGCCCGGAAAAGCCACAGGAACGGCTCGGGGAGTGCGCGCGCGATCGGGGCGCTGAGCGCCCAGCGCCACGGGGCGTTCGAGTCCTTGTTGGGGCGGTGTTCGAGGGCGTGGACGGCGGCTTCGGCAACCTCGTCGGGGGTCATCGTGCCCACGAGCAGCTCGACTTTGGGGACGCGTTTTTCTGAGTTGGGGTTGGCTTTGAAGTAGTCGGAGTGCACGCGTGTGGGGGTCAGCGAGCCCACGTTGATCCCGGTGCCGTGAAGGTCCTGGCGCAGAGCCTCGGTGAAGCCGCGAACGGCGTAGCGGGCGGCGGCATACCCCACGGCGCCGGGCCACGCGATCTGGGCGACGGGGGAGTTGATCTGGAAAATCGTGCCGCTGCCGCGGGCGAGCATCGGCTCGATGAGCCCGCGCGTCATGTCGAAGGCCGCGAAGTACGGCAGCGCCATCTGCTCGCGCGCCTCCTTGGGGCTCGTCTCCTCGATGCTGAGGAAGCGCCCCGATCCGGCGTTGTTGAGGAGGATGTCGGGCGTGCCGTGCTCGGCGAGGATCCGCTCGCACACCTGCGCGACGGCGTCGGGATCCGAAAGATCGACGGGGTAGTATGCCGCGCCGGTCTCTTTCGCGAGCGGTGCGAGCTTCTCTTTGCGCCGGGCCAGCAGAATGAGGCGGCATTCGCTCTCGCTGAGGCGCCGCGCGAGAGCCGCACCAATACCGGCGGAAGCGCCCGTGATGACAATCAGTTCCGAGGTCAGTGCGCTGGGGGTCGCTTGGGTCTTGGTCGTGCGCGTTGCGCTCTTCGTAGCCATACCTCGAGTTTATCGAGCGGCGCCCTCGCCCACGCCGAGGATCCATTGGATCGCGGCGGTCGCCGCGCCGCGCGCCCAGAACGCAAAGTCGTGCTCGCGAAGCTGGATGTCGAGGCCGCTCGCGCTCACGTGCCTCACTTCGGCGATGCCCGCGTCGAGTTCCTCCTCGTTGCCCGCGAGGAACCGCGCGCCCTCACCGGAGATCACGACGGCCTGCGGCATCGTGAACGCGGCGGCCGTGCCCACGAGCCGCCCAACCTTGCGGGCCGCGCGCGCCGACTCCTCGGCGGTGAGGGGGCGGGCGCCGCTCAAATCGGGCCAGTCGGCCCCCCGGATGGCCTCGGTGACCGTGCCGAAACCCGTGTTCTCATCCGTGATCACGCGCCCGTCCAGCACAAGGGCAAAGCCCGTGCCAATTCCGACGGTCACCACGATGAACCTCGAGGCCTCAAGGCCCGCACCGAACCAGTTTTCCGCTTCGGCAAGGGAGGTCAGGTCATGCACGATGAGGACGGGGAGGCCGGTGAGTTCTTCGAGCCGATCGGCGGCGCGCACGTTCGTCCATTCGAGGAATGGGGCTTCGCGGACGATGCGGCCATCGTCGATTTGTGCACCGATGTTCACGCCGATTCCGGCGACGGGCAGGCCGGGGTGGGAGGCGGCCAGCGATTCGCGCAGCTGAGCGATGAGGGCGCCTGCTTCGCGAAGAACAGTGTTCGGCTGCAGGTCGGTGAGGCTGAGTGTGCGCGAGTCGAGCACGGTCGCCCGCGCGTCCGTGGCGATCGCCACGAGGCTTTCGTGGGTGATCGACAGCCCGATGAGGGCGAAGCTCGTGAGGTTCACGGAGAGGGGGATTGCGGGCCGGCCCACCTCGCTTGGAACGGGGGCGCCCTGGAGCATGAGCTCCGCTTCAACGAGCGGGGTCGTGACGCGCGTGAGGGAGGCGGCGCTCAGGCCGAGGCGCTCGGCGAGCTGCGTGCGCGGAAGCGGCCCGTAGCGGAGCAGCTCGAGATACACGCGCCTTGCCGACGGCGGGAGCGTGTCGAGCGTGAGGCGCTCGGGGACGGTTGGGGTGTTCACGGTTCTCAACTTTGCCAGATGCTGCGGGGTGTAGCGCGACTTGCCTCCCACTTCGGGGAATGCGCTTGACGGGGATTTATTTTATAACGAAAATAAGTAGGTCATTGAAGACGCACCTCAAGGAGAAACCATGGCGACCACCACCCGTCGCGGCTTCCTCGCGGGCATGGCGGGTCTCGGGACCCTCGGCGCGCTCGCGGGATGCGGCGGCTCGAACTCGGGCGGCACCTCGCTCGAATACTTCCAGTTTAAATCCGAGGCCATCGACCTGTTCAACTCGATTTGCGAGAACTTCAACGCGCAATCGAACAACGTTCACGTGCGCCAAAACTTCCAGGCCGACAACGTCACGGCGCTGCGCGTGCGACTCGTGAAAAACAGCATGCCCGACATCGTCTCGATCAACGGCGACTACAATTTCGGCTCGATCGCCCGCTCGGGCGTGTTCTACGACTTCGCGAAGACCGACCTTCTCGGCGACGTCCAGGAAGCCGTTGGCGAGATCCTCCCAAGCCTCGGTGCCGGTGCGGAAGGCGAGGTCAACGGCCTGCCGCTCTCCACGAACGGCTCAGGCATGATCTACAACAAGGACATCTTCGACGACTTCGGCATCGAGCCGCCCAAAACATGGGACGACCTCATCGCCGCGGCAGAAGAATTCTCCGCGGGCGGCGTGGACCCGTTCTACTGGGGCTTCCGCGATAACTGGACCGGCGCGCCCATGTTCTCGTCGATCTCCGGCAACTTCCTTCCGAATGTTGCCGAGTGGTACCAAAAGCGCCTCGAGGGCGACACGACCTTCGAGGATCTTCGCCCCGTGCTCGAGAAGATGAACCAGATCGCCAAGATGGGCAATAAGAACAAGTACGAGGTCGACTACAACGGCGGTAACCAGGGCTTCGCCCAGGGCAAAGCCGCGATCTACGTGCACGGCACCTACGCGATCCCCGCGATCCGCTCCTACAACCCCGACATCAACCTCGGCACCTTCGCGACCCCCGCCGATGACCCCGCCGACACACGCGTGGTTTCCGGCGTGGACGTGGCCCTCACGATGGGCGTCGAACCCGAGCACGAGGAAGAAGCCCTCGACTTCATCCGCTACGTCATGCGGGAAGAGAACATGCTCGCCTACTGCAAGGAGCAGGTGGCCTACCCGACCCTCAAGGGTACCGAGCCGGATGACCCCGCGCTCCAAGGGCTCCAGGACTACTTCGCGAACAACCTCGTCGCGACCTACTCCGACCACAACTTCCCCCAGGGAGTGAACCTCAACAACTACATGCAGCAGTTCCTGATCGACCACAACATCGACGCGTTCATCAAGACGCTCGACACGCAGTGGGACAAGGTCACGAAGCGCATGGCCGCGACGGCGTAAGGAGAAGCCACCGTGTCTGCAACGCACACAAAATCCGGCTCCGCGCCGGTACTTCGCTCAAAAAAGAAGCGAATCGATCCCGCCCACGTGTGGATGGTCATTCCCGCGATCATCATCTTCGTGGCCCTGCTCGTGTGGCCCCTCATCCAGGGCATCTTCTACACGTTTACGAACTACCAGGGCTACGGCGACTGGCGCTTCGTGGGCCTCGACAACTACAAGTTCCTGTTCCAGGACGACGTGATTTGGGGAAGCTACGGCTTCACGTTCCTCTTCGCGATCTCCTCGACGCTTGCGACGAACGTCATCGCGATGGTTCTCGCGCTCCTGCTGAACTCGGCGATCAAGGCGAAGAACCTCTTCCGCGGGATCTTCTTCCTCCCGTACATGCTTCCCGTGCTGATCGTCTCGTACATCTTCAGCTACCTGTTCACGAACAACATTCCGCTCATCGGCCAGTGGCTCGGTTGGGAATGGCTCTCCTCCTCGCTGCTTGCCAATGAGAGCCTCGCGTGGCTCGCGATCGTGTTCGTGGGCGTGTGGCAGGGCGTCGCCTTCACGACCCTCATCTACCTCTCGGGCCTGCAAACCGTGCCCGAAGAGGTCTACGAAGCCGCCTCGCTCGACGGCGCGAACAAGTGGAAGCAGTTCTGGAAAATCACGTTCCCGCTGATCATGCCGTTCTTCACCATCAATGTCGTGTTGAGCTTCAAGAACTCCCTTGGCGTGTTCGACCAGGTCGTTGCCCTCACCGAGGGCGGCCCCGGCACCGCCACCCAATCGATCTCGTTCCTGATCTTCAAGAACGGCTTCCAGGGCGGCGAATTCGCCTACCAGACGGCGAACGGCGTCATCTACTTCATCATCCTCATCGTGCTGTCGTTCGCGCAGCTGCGATTCCTTCAGTCGAAGGAGGTCAACTGACATGAGTACCCAGTCGATCCCCACCCCGGGTGCCGCAGAAACACCCACGAACGAAAGCATCGAGAAGGGCGGAGCAAGCGTCGGAAAGCCCCCGCGCAACAAGCGCCGCTACCGCCTCCACCGCACAAACTGGTGGGCGACCGCCCTCGTGGCCGTTCTTTCCCTGACGATCCTCGTGCCGCTGTACTTTGCGGTGGTGACCGCGTTCAAGACGGCACCCGAGCTCGCCGAGAGCGGCTTCGGCCTGCCGAACCAGTGGAACCTCGACAACTTCGTGGAGGCCTGGCGCCTCACCGAGTTCCCGAAGCGTCTCATGACGAGCGCGATCATCACGGTCGGCGCCGTGATCGTCACGCTGCTCACGAACTCGATGGTGGCCTACGCGATCGCGCGTAACCTCCACCGCAAGAGCTTCCAGTTCCTCTACTACTTCTTTGTGGCGGCGCTCTTCGTGCCCTTCCCGATCATCATGCTGCCCGTCGTGAAGCAGACGGCCGCGCTCGGTATCGACAATGAAGCCGGCCTGATCCTCCTGTACACCGTGTACGGGCTCGCGATGAACATCCTGCTCTACGTGAGCTTCTTGAAGTCACTGCCGGAGGAACTCGAAGAGGCCGCGCGCCTCGAAGGCGCCTCGACATGGACCGTGTTCTGGAAGATCGTGTTCCCGCTCATGGGCCCCATGAACGCGACGGTCGGCATCCTCACGTGCCTGTGGTCGTGGAACGACTTCATGCTGCCGCTCGTGATCCTCTCCGATCCCGATTCGCAGACGCTCCCGCTTGCGCAGTACGTGTTCCAGGGCCAGTTCAACACGAACTACCCGGTTTCCTTCGCGAGCTACCTCATGGCGATCGCGCCCATGATGCTCGTGTACGTGTTCGCGCAGAAGTGGATCATCTCGGGCGTCATGCGAGGCTCGACCAAGTAATTCGGGCGCATGCGTGCGCCGCGAGCGTGGCTGCTGTTCTTGCTCGTTCCCGCTGCTCTTGCTCGTGGCCGCTGTTTTTGCTCGAGCCCGTCACTCTCTATGAAGAAAAAGTCCCTCCCCACCCGCGACGTGCGGGGAGGGAGCGACTTTTTTTATGAAGTGGAACGGTTTGGCCGCCGTACCGCCCCGCCGCTGCCTCGTGGCCGTCACTCTCGATGAAGAAAAGGCCGCTCCCCACCCGCGCCG
>NZ_LR698963.1:771063-783001 GCF_902381725.1 Dermabacter jinjuensis
CCGTCACTCTCTATGAAGAAAAGGCCGCTCCCCACCCGCGCCGTGCGGGCAGGGAGCGATTTTCTTTATGAAGTGGAACGGTTTGGTCGCCGCCCCGGCGGCGGGGCGGGATCAGCTGATGAGAGCTGCGAGCCTCTCGCGCTCAGCCTCAACATTCGCGCCCGCGCCTTCCGCAATCAGGGCGAGAGCAAGCGCCATGCCGAGTGCCCCCGGATCGGGAGTGCCGAGCACGCGATCGCCGAGGTAGCTCGAGCGTCCACGGCCGCCGGACATATCCTTCGTTGACTCCGCTCCATCGATGCCTGCCGCGATGGCCGCGGCGTCAAGGTCCTCAGCTCCCGAGCCGGCAACCGCCTCGAGAACATCCACGATTGTGCGATCGCCCGGCTCCGCGCCACCCACGCGCGTCACCGCGGCGCGGGCCTCCTTTACGCCCTCCACAAGTGAGGTGCCGTTCTTCGCGGCCGCCGCAATTTCCTGGAAGGCGAGGCCAAACAGCGGGCCGGAGGAGCCACCGGTGTCGTTGAGGAAGCCCTCCGCGATCGAATTGAGATCCGCCGCGAGATCGGCATCCGCCCCGCTCGCGTGCGCAAGAGTCGCCTTCGCCGCATTCGCGAGGTTCGTGCCCACGTCGCCATCGCCGGCCTTCTGGTCGATCTCATCGAGCGTCGCGCGGGAACTCTCAAACGTTTCCACGAAGGTCGAAAGCCAGTCCGACGCCTGCTTCGCCCCAGCCGACGCCTCATGTTCACCATCGCCTTCGCCAGCGTTTTCGGCCTCGCGGCCTGCATGCACGTCGAAGTCGTCCGGGAGGAGACGCGGCGAGGGCAGGGCTACCGTGTCGTGGGGCGCGCACACGTACTCGAGCCACTCCTCGTTGAGCGCGGTGAGCGTGAGCGAGAAGCCGGCCATGTCGAGCGCCGTCGTGTAATTGCCTGAGAACGCGACGCGCACGTTGACACCCGCATCCGCGAGGGCCTCGTGGGCCGCGGTCTGGATGTGCAGCAGTTCGAGCGGGGCGAGACCGCCAAGACCGTTGACGAAGAGCAGCGCGCCCGCGCTTGCCTCGAGCTTCTCGGCGAGGGCCTCGCGCAGCTCGGAAACCATGCGCTGCGCGAGCTTTTCAAGCGTCGGCTGTTCGATCGTTTCTTTCGCGCTCTCGCCGTGGATGCCCACGCCGTATTCGAGCTCGCCCGCGTTCACGTCGAAGGCGAGCTGGTCAGCGCCGGGGGAGGTGTGGGCGCGGCGCGCGACCGAAAGCGACCGTGTCGCGGCGACGACCGCGTCACCGAGCTCCTTGAGTTCCGCGAGGCTAAGGCCTGAGTCTGCTGCTGCGCCGAGGATCTTCTCGACTAGGGTCGTGCCGGCAATGCCGCGGCGGCCGACTGCACCCGAATCGGTGCCAAGGTCATCATTCACGAGCACCTGCGCGCTCTCAATGCCCTCCGCCGAAAGGCGCTCCGCGGCGATGTTGAAGTTGATGCAATCGCCCGTGTAGTTCTTGACGATGTGGAGCACGCCGCCGTCCTTTGCCACGGCGCGGCTCGCCTCGAAAATCTGGCGCGAGTGCGGGGACGTAAACACCTCGCCCGGCACTGCCGCGTCGAGGCCGCCGCGCCCCACGAATCCCGCGTGCATGGGCTCGTGGCCAGCGCCTCCGCCGCTCACGAGCGCGACCGTGCGCTCCGGGGCAGGCTTCGTAGCGCTCACGAAATGCGGGTCGCGCGACAGGGCGATCGAATCACCCGCCGCCGCAGCTATCGCGGTGAGTGCGTAGAAGGATGGGGATGCCGATTCTGAGTAAAACGCGGACACGAGAACACTCCTATGGTCGCTGTGCGCTGGTGGCCTCACGGTAACAATCGGCGCTTGACCGGTGCTGATGGCGTCGAGGAGCTCAACTGGCACGAGGGCTCACCGTGAGGAACGGTGGTGCGCTGAGGAGCGGCAAGCGTCGGACCGAAAACCCCACCGGAAAATCCAGCCGGAAAACCCCAGCCGACGCAACCCCACCGACAAAATTCCAGTTTTCCCGCAGGCTTTCTTTTGCGGAGAAAAAAATCTCGACTACCGTGGAGGCATGAACGACAATCTTCGCCCCATGCCCCCGCTTGCCCATGCCCCCGGCGCCGACCAACCCGACTGGTGGAAGAACGGCGTCGTGTATCAGATCTACCCGCGCTCGTTCGCCGACGCGAACGGCGACGGCATCGGCGACCTCCGCGGCATCATCAACCATGTTGACCACCTCGCCGCACTCGGCATCCAAACCGTGTGGCTCTCGCCGATCTACCCCTCGCCGCAAGACGATAATGGCTACGACATCGCCAACTACCGCGACATCGAACCGATGTTCGGCACCCTCGACGACTTCGACGAACTCATCGAAAAGCTCCACGCCCACGGGATCCGCCTCGTCATGGATCTCGTCGTCAACCACTCGAGCGACGAGCACGAATGGTTCGTCGAATCCCGCTCCTCGCGTACCAACCCGAAGCGCGATTGGTATATCTGGCGCGACGCTCGCGAGGTGGAGGGGCTGAAGCCCGGCGAACGCGGCACCGAACCCAACAACTGGGACTCCGCCTTCAGCGGCCCCGGCTGGCAGTGGGACGAGGAAACCGAGCAGTTCTACCTGCACATGTTCTCCCGCAAACAGCCCGACCTCAACTGGGAAAATCCCGAGGTCCGCGAGGCCGTGTACGACATGATGCGCTGGTGGCTCGACCGCGGCGTGGACGGCTTCCGCATGGACGTCATCAACCTCATCTCGAAGCCCGAAGGCCTTCCCGACGGCCCGCCCACGCAGGACGGCCTCGGCTCTGCCTTCGCGATGGTCATGACCGGCCCGCGCTTCCACGAATTCATGCAGGAAATGCGCCGCGAGGTCTTCGACCGCTACCCCAAGACGTTCGTCAATGTTGGTGAAACCCCCGGCATCACCGCCCACGACGCACTGCTCACCTCCAAGCCTGAGCGCGGCGAACTCGAAATGGTGTTCCAGTTCGAGCACGTCGGCCTCGAGCACGAAGGGCACAAGTTCAACCCGTCGCGCCCGCTGCCGCTTCACGAGCTCGCCGGCAACCTCGCCCGTTGGGATCGCGAAGTCGCCGAAGAAGGCGGCTGGAATTCCCTCTACTTCGAGAACCACGACCAGCCCCGCTCCGTGTCCCGCTGGGGCGACGACGACCCTGCGTGGCGTGTGCGCAGCGCGAAGGCGCTCGCGGGCATGCTCCACGCGCACCGCGGCACCCCGTACGTGTACCAGGGCCAGGAACTCGGCCAGGTGAACTTCCCATGGGAGCGTCTCGAGCAGTTCCGCGACATCGAAGTGCTCAACTACGTGCGCGAATCCGAGCAGTTCGGCCACGGCAGCTTCGCGGAACTCCTCCCCGGCATCAGCGACATGAACCGCGACAACGCCCGCACACCCATGCCCTGGACTGCCGCGGTTGATTCTGGTGCCGGCTTCGGTGAGAGCGAACCGTGGATCGCCGTGAACCCCTCTGCCGCTGACGGCGTCAACGCTGCCGACCAGGTTGGCGTAGAAGGCTCCGTGTTCGAGTTCTACCGCGCCCTCATCGCGCTGCGCAAGAGGGAGCCACTCCTCGTCTCGGGCGGCTTCGAGCTGCTCGGCCCGGTCGAAAGCATGGGCGAAGGCCTGCCGGGTCAGTCCGGCCCGTCGCGTGTCTGGGCCGTGCGCAGGTTCAGCGCGGGGGAGGGGTCCGACGCCTCCTCGCTCATCGCCGTTGCCAATTTCTCGCGCGAGGCCGTTGAGCTTAGTTCCGACGTGTGGCCCGAAGGCGCCGAGCTTGTGCTGTCGAACGTCGCAGACGGCGAGCGCGCCGGCGAGCAGAAACTTGGTGGATGGGAGTTCGCGCTGCTCAAGGCGTGAGCTTCTCACCGTTGAGGAATAAGGGGGGCGCCCGGCGGAATGAATCCGCCGGGCGCCTCCGTTTGCTATATCAAAAGCTATTTGGTCTCGCTGCGATGAAGATGCTTCCGCTAGGCGCTGAGAGAATCAGCTTAAAGCGAATATCTAACTGGATCAAAGGCGCTAATTGTGCGCTATCGAAGCATGATCTTGGTGAGAGACTGGCTTGATTTGCAGCTGATTTGTCACTCGTGCGTGACTTGCGCTATAGCTCCATGAAGGGTGAATGTGTAAAAGAAAGTTGCAAGCGCCCCCTGCTAACTCTTTCCATCGTTCACAATCGCGTCAAACAAAGCATCAATTGCACGCTTTCGCACGTCCGGTTGGTCGAGAGCGTTCAAAACGTTAGGATTGCGACTGAACTGTCGACCTGGGGCGTTCACGAACTCCTGTTTGAGGCGCAAAATCTCCTGACCTGAAGCCTTGTGCCCACCAATGACTTCGCCACTGTAGAGTTCGGGTCGCCCAGATTCCTCAAGCGGTGCATGCATCCGGTAATCGACATAGCTATCTTCAGGATGATTGAGAATATCGCGCGGGACGTCCTCGAACTGCTTGAAGGAGCCGCGGTTTAGATTGCTGTCTTGCCCGGTGAAGTTGGCAGCTCCGATGTTCGGGAAAAGGTTGCCTGGAAGCAGGTGGCCGGCATCGTCGTGAGGCGGACGCGTCCCGTGTTCTTTGGTATAAGCCTCCACTTCCTCCGGGGTATGCGAGATTTGCCCATTCTTCTCGACGAAACTACGACCGTTGTGGCCATCCTTACGAATCGGGTCATCGGAAGAAAAGGCGCGGTCTGTAAGTCCCCTCGCATCGGCTTCGCCAAGGACTTTCCCATCTTCATTACGGAAACTCCTTTGGATGTGTGCCTCCGCACCGTGATCCCACTGGAGGTACCCATGTCGAGATCGAGTTCCGATTTCATCTATAACCGTGGCCTCCGGGATGAGGTCGGAATCCGCAGCCACAGATGCGCTCCACTCTGGGGGCGGCACCGGACCGAGACGGGGTCCAACGGGACCGTCGGTGACAAGGTGCTCGATGACTTCGGAGTACTGAGTCTCAGGTAGCGCGGCGATGGAATTGTTCGGAGAGAACTTAAGCTTATCGGCGCCCAGTCGAAGATTCTCAAGAACGTGAGGATTCTCGAGCATTGCAGAGTGAAGATCTCTTACGGCATCTGGGCCGTAAATGTATCGAATAGATGCCGCATTCTGGCCGTTCCCCATGGCGTCATAAGCAGCCGCGAGGTCGGCACGCCGTCTCGAATTTGTGTACTCGATGTCAGTCATGAGCCTTTGCGTGGGCTTTTCTGCCTCGCGCCAGGCTTGGTCCATCTGCTCCCGGAGAGTGGGTGTCGGGTTGTTCCCGGGTTTCAGCGCCGGTGGGTCGTAGGCGGCTATTGTTTCGGTCCCGGGGTGAACTCCATTGGCCCCTGCCACGGGGGGCTCGGCGGGGATGGATGCCGAGTTCTGCACCTCTACACCGGTGCTCGGACTCACAGTGGAGGTCGAGTTAGTGCCCCGACTCCCGCCACTGGGGTGTGGTGTAGTGCCGGGAACTACATCGTCGGCATTCTTCAGCGCCGTCCTTCCTGATGCACCTGCGCCACTTCGTGCTGCAGGCTTTCCCGCAGCTCGAGCAGCCGCACTGCTTGCAGATTCGGCAACATCGCGAGTACCTGCTCTCACGCCAGCCTCTGCCATGTTCTTCGCGGCTCCGGCCCCGGCGGCACGTGCGGCGCCACCTGATCCGCCCGTGGCGACCGAGAGCAGTACGTCGGGCGCTAGATAACCAAGGGAGTGCCCGGGATCGTAGAGGAAATCGACGTACTTGCTACGGCCCCACGTCAAAGCGCGGCCGAGCAGCTGTTCATTCATGTACTTTCGATCTTCCGGACTTCCCACGAGGTAGGAGTTAAGGCTCCGGACCGCTGAAAAGAGACGGTCCTTATTCTGCCAAGCCTTCATACCTAAACCGAGCGCAATGCCGGCCGGACCGAACGCGCCGTAGGGGCCGACGAGGGTATTCGCCAGATCAATCGTGTCCTTGATCCAGTCCAATACGCCTCGAGCAAAAGCTTCCTTCGCTTCCGGAGTCGCCAGCGCGAGAAGCGCAGTGGCGAAACTGAGATCTCCCTGTGCGGCGCTCAAGAACCGTGAAGCGAGATCAGAGTCGGCGTCCTTCAGGTCACCGCGGAGCTTTTCGACCTCCGCCGCAAGCTCGGAGAGCTTCCGCTCGGCGGCGGCGATAAGTGCGTCACGCTCAGTGTTTGGTACTTCGTGTGTCTCGCCATCAGCGTCAGTCTCAGTGACGGTCTCCGGAAGTGATTCGGCGTAGCTGAGATCGGCGAGAGCCGATTCAATGTCTCGTTTGAGCGACTCCTTACGCTTCTCGAAATCGCTTAGCTTATCCGCGTATTCGTCCAGATTTTTCTTGGCCTCGGAAGTACTTCTTTGGAGTTCGGAGGCAATCTCGTTGGGCTGCCGCATCGCTGCGTGAAGCTTCGAAGCCTCGGGTGCAGAGTAAGTATTGCGCAAGCCAGACCAAATTTCAGTTGCAGAGCCCATAAGGTCTGCTGCGCGACTGCCGATCCATTTGATGTCTGCGCCTAGCTGACGAACGGTTTCCGGGCTATCGATATCCGGGAGGTCTGCAACGGAAATCATTTCACGACCTCCCCAGGAAAGTGAATAACCGGAATTGAGGCAATAGCATTTTTAGCTTCCTCGCTCATTTCGGTGTCGCCGGCCCTATAGGCATTGATTGCGTCAGCTGCCGCTCTCGTTGATTTTGAAGTCATGTTGCGTGTCGCGTTGACCTCACCCGTTACGAAATGCTCTAAGTAAGAGAGCACCGCCGTTTTGCTTTGGGGGCTGTGCTCAAAAGCAGCTGGCGTTGTATTTATTGCATTTTGCGTGTCCTTTGATGCTTCTTCCAGGTCAGACACTACTGCGGTCGTGTTTTCAACGATTCGTCTGGATGCATCAGGTTGGATATCGAATGACATGGTTGTGTCCCCCTTGGGAAGGTGCAGCAATGGCCGGCAGCCCTGCCGCCGCTGGGGCGGCAGGGCGTTGGTGGTGTGGTGGTGTTAGCCGATGTTGGCGACGGCGCTGGCGGCGCGTTGTTGGGCGCTGGTGGCGGTTTCGTCGTTTTTGCCCATGGTGGTCTTGACGAGGTTGATGATGCTCTTGACTTCGTTGGAGGCGCGGTTCCAGCGCTGTTCAACGTGGCGGTATTCTTCGGAGACGCCGTCGGCCTGGAAGTCGGCCATGGCGGTAGCGACCTGCTGGTCGCGCTGGGCGATGAGGCCTTCGAGGCGGCCGATGATGCCTGCGATGTCGCCCTGGACGGACTGGGAAACGCCGGTGTCAAACGAAATACGGTCGGTGGTGGGCATGAGAGTTCCTCTCTAGAAAAAGTATGTGTGGTGACGGGTGAGGGTCAGCGCTGGCCGGAGAAGCGTGCGCCGTCGAAGTTGGCCGAGCCCTGGGCGGAGGTGGCGTTGTCCATCGACTCCTGGTCGCCGGTCTGGAAGGCGGTGTCCATGCCGGACTGGCCCTCGACGATGCGGCCGAGCGAGGAGTTGAGGTCGGCGCTGATTTCGTCGGTGCGGCCCTTGAACTGGTCGAAGGCGGCGCGGCCGGCACCGTTGAACTTGCCCTCAAGCGGCTCAACCGAAGCGACGAGCTGCTGGACGAGGGTGCCCAAATCGTCGTTGGAACCCGCGGTGTTGGTGGTGAGGGTGGAAAGGGTCTGGTTGCCCATATCGAACTTCATGAATGCACTCCCTTGAAAGTAGTGGTGGGAGTGTGTGAACCACGGCGTCAGAGCGCGTGCGGTTCCCACGCTTCCCCTTGTGCTGTCCGGGACACACGTCCCGTTATCTGACCGTTATAAAGTACAGATCCGTCGTGTCGTGCACCACCCGAAGAGAAACCATTTTGCAAGAAATTTCCGCGATGTTCACCCGCCACCGTATGTTCACGCCAGGGCTGGGTGAAGCTGCACTCAAAACGCTGTCTTCGCCTATGAATTGCGCTTGAGATGCCGGCCGTTAAGGCAACGTTTTCCTCCAGCGGCGCATTGTTAGGAGACGACTAAGGCGTCGTGGCTCCCGCTGGGTGATGCCACTGCGGAGGCCGGTGTGCTTGGGGTGCGCTGCTTTTAGGCTTTCTTTTCGCGATACGGATTCGCAACCTGCGCCACGCTGGTCCACGTGTCGGGGGTGACGAGGAACGTGACGGCCTCGTTATCCCAGAACACGCGAGTTTCGATGCCCTTGGTTTCCGCGTCGTACGTGAAAAAGACGACGGCGATGTCGAAGGGCCGATCATGTGATCGGGCCTCCACATATCGAACAACAGGAACTTCGAGAATTTTGCGAGAGAACACGCCGTGAGTGAAGGCGCCGTTCTTCAAGTAGAAAATTGGATCGACTTGCTGAAGCGTGAGACCGTCGAGACCGTCGGCGACTGTGAAGACCGCGGTGAACGCATCCCACTCGGCAGTGAAATCTTGAACGTCGAGTTGGAGGGCTTCCGCAAGCTCCCGGAGACGCTTATCCTCGTCGCGAGAAAGGCTACTGCTATCGTGCGAGGGGTTTTGGGTCATTGCTTACGTAGCTCCTCTGCGAGTTCGAGGAGGTCCTGAGTGCTCACGGGTTGCTCGTCGCCTCCAAAATTATCCACGTAATTGTAAACGAATGTGTCTTGCTCGAGGTCGAACCGCACGACGAGGGTCGCTGCCGTGTCAATGTGCACCTGCTTTTCGAGGAAGACTTCTAGCAGGAGCTTACGCTGGTCCTTGCCGAATGCGAGGTTCACGGTGTAGGGATCCTTGCCCGCAAATTTGGCGAGCGAGGTGTCGAAAAATTCGCCTGTTTTCGTGTGAACGAGGAAGATCGTCAAGGATTCGAGACGATCCGTTTCTTCGAGACCCCTTCGCACGCAATATTCGAAACGCTCAGTGGGTGTCCCCGCCCAAGGTGCATGAATTGTAGTCATATGTGAAGTCTATCGATTTGTGAAGGGGCGATCTATCCCTGTTTCCTACGGATTCTTGACCAAGTCGAAGTGCAGCCAGTTCACTGAGCCGGACTCGAGCGCGTTGCGTTTGACCTCACTCAGGTTCTCGGCGCGGAAATCGATGTGCTTCATCGGAAGTTCCGACTTGGCCGGGTTGCGGTCGAAGATCGGGTGTTCACCGTTCGGCATGGCACCGTCGATCCTTAGCCACTGGTTTCCGGTCTCGCGGTCGTAGAAGTCGGCGATCGCGTGGTAGTTCTCCGGCCGTCCAGTGGGGTCGAGCGTAGCGCGTGTCGAGAAGTGTGTGAACGTATCTTCCTTCATGATCGCGTCCATCTGTGACGTCTCGATACCCCAAATCGTCTTTTTGTTGACGTCGGTGAATTGAGGTAGATAATTCCCAATTCCCGAGTTTGGTGCGTACATGTGTGTCATCATGTGGCCGGCCTCGTCGTTGGTGAGCTTTCCGATCTCTTTAATCCACTCACGTGCGGCCGGGCCATCCAGGCGCTTCACGGCGGTGAACTTTTCGAGAACAATAGCTTCAGTCTCCATGTAGTCCGGGTAAATCCGGTGGACAACTTTGTTTTGCCCGACTTCGACTGTCACTTCACGAAGGTTTTCGTTGACGTAATCAGCAACGTGAACCTTCGGGTCTGGAGCGTACCCGCGCGGACGATCGATTTTTTCGGGCAGGCCGCCTTCGGGAAGAAGCTCGTTCGACTTGGGCTTGTAGCCGCCTTCGTTTATTTCGTGGGTAAGGTTCGCATCGCGCCACTGTTTGAGCGGATCCCTTTCGAGGTTGTTCTTGAATTCGAACTCGGAACCATCGACTGTGTGGCGTTCGACGTATTTATCGAAACTGAACTGCTGATGCTCCGCCTTGATAGCGCTGTCGTCCAGTTTCTGAAGATACTCAACTCGATCATAATCCCCGTGCAAAGTGGCATCCTCAATCATGGACGCACGTGCACGCGAGGCGTAGAACTCGTTCGCCGGCATGCTGGGGCTCGGGGGAATGGGGGAGTCATTCACGTAATGGTGCCTTGCGAAACCAGAGTGTGGCTGAGGGGTGTGCGCTGAATCAATATTCTCGGTAACAGCGCCCAGAGGGCCTCCCTGATGGTATTTGTGAGCATCTCGTGATTCACGGAGCAGTCGGTCGTCTACACCGACGTTTGCGGCGTCGCGACCGTCGACGAAGGTGAGAGGTTCTCCTGAATTCCGTCCGAAACGATCCTTGATGTGTGGTCCATCAGCATTGTCAACTGCTTGAGTCGCGAAGTGGCTCTTGGCCGGAGCGCCAGCCCCAGAGTGGGCTGGATTAACGCTCTTGCTAGCGTCGATTGCCGAACGGTTGGGGTGTGTGTGAGCAGTTCGTTTACGGCCAGCCCTTGCGGCGTCATCGAAATGCTTAGTTGCACCGTGCGTTCCCGCTTTAGCGATTGCGTCGCCAGCGTTTCTGCCGGCATTCTTCGCGCTCCGGCGAGCAGCGGCACCAATGCCGAGCGTCGCTGCGCCTTTGGTTCCAACGCCTCCGGCTCCTTTGATTGCTGCGCCGGCGGCGGCTTTAGCCCCGCCCTTGGCGGCGAGTCCGGCGGTAGCCTTTGCAGTGGAAGTAACACCGATTTTGAGGGCGCCCGCACCCCCGCCAGTGAACACGGACGTGATGGCGTCAGGAATAAACCCGCCGATGTAATAAGCAGGGTCCGTCTTGAAATCGCGGTACTCGCCTGCTAACAGGTTCTTTGTCCCACGTAGGGCCGCCGAACCTATGTCTCGGGACCTGAACTTCATGAGGGCCCTAGCAACAGTGCTCTTCATTCGATCTAAGCCACCGTTTTCGAAGAGGTCGTCAAGCCCCCTCGCCGCTTTCAGAATTTCGTCGCGGTTATTCCACAGAAACTTAGCGCCCTTGACCTCAAGCTTTAGTAAATCACCGACGAGTAAAAAGGTGTCCTTTATCGAGTCCAGTGCACCCTGACGCAACCGCTCGAAGGGGTCATTGGGGGTCGCAGGCCCGCCTTTAGTCACATTTGTCGCGCTGCCGTCGAGCGTACTTGCGAGTGCCGAGTCGGCCTTGTCCATGTCATCTCGAAGCTTCTTCACTTCGTTCTCGAGGTGTTCGAGCTTGTCCTGGGCGTCGGCGATCGCTTCCTCGCGCTCTTCGTTCGGGACTTCTTCGTTTTCGCCGTCAGAGTTTTTCTCTGTCTTCGTTCTGGGCATAGCTAGGGCCCGTGCCATGGCAAGCTGAGCTGCCATGATTTCAACCTCTAACTGGGCTTTGCGAACGTGGAACTCGACAAGTTTCGCGGCATATTCATCAAGAGCGCGCTTGGCCAGCTTGGTACTGACCTGGAGTGCCGAGGCGAACTTGAGTGGTTCACGCATACCGTTGTACACGGCCTCTGCTTCGGGCGCGCGATAGGTGCCGGACAGGTTGTACCAGGTCTCCTGTGCAGAGGACACTAGGTCAAAAGTGCGCGTGCCGACAGACTCGACTTCAGAGGCGAGGCTGGTTACCGCGGCGGGGTTGTCGATATCGGGAAGCTCAAGATCCATTGGCGGTCCCTCCTGGCATGTCAGTGGCACCGATGCTCGCGCTGGCGCTCCCGGAGTTTGAACTCATAGTGGCATCACCTTGGCAGTATGAGGTGAGAGCTTCGATGGTGCAGTTGATCGTGTTGTAGGCCGTGCCTTGTGAAGCCTTGACGGACCCTTTGACGATGTCTTCCAGATAGGGGTTCATTGCGGATTGGCTCTTAGGGCTGTACTGGAGGGCGCTCCCGGTTGTCGAGATTGCGGAGTCAGCTTCACCGATGGCGATTTTAAGGTCATCGATAATGCTCACTGCGCTTTCAATTATTTGCCCTGAAGCTTCCGGATCGATGTCGTATTGCATCGACTACCCCCCAAATGTGCGTAGTAGTGGTAAGTCGCCCTGCCGCCGCTGGGGCGGCAGGGCGTTGGTGGTGTG